>NZ_JBICUN010000012.1:163333-221210 GCF_043198195.1 Micromonospora sp. NPDC048868 | reverse complement strand
CCCCGGGGCCCCCCCCGGGCGGGGGGGGGGGGGGGGGGGGCGGGGGGGGGGGGGGGGGGCCGCCCCCCCGGCCCCCCCCCCCCCCGCGGGGCGCGGGGGGGGGGGGGGGGGGGGGGGGGGCCCCCCCCCCCCCCCACCTCGGGCGGGGACTCAGCAGGTCACAGCTGCGCGCACTGGCCGAACTTCGGACCACTCACGGAGTTGGCGACCTCCAGGTCTGTCGGTGCCGCGGAGTTGCCGGTGCAGTCCAGCGGGCCGTTGACGGTGTTGCCGGCCACCAGCGGGGCCACGTCCTTGCCGTCGACCACGCCGACCGGGCCGGTCAGCGTGTTACCGACCACCACGACCGGGCCCTGGGTGCCGGTGGCGCGCACCGGACCGTTGACCCTGCTGTCGGTCACGACGAACCCGGCGGCGCCCGTGGCGTCGACGGGACCGTTGATCGAGCTGCCGTTGACGATCAGCACCGCGCCGGGACGCACCTGGATCGGACCCCGGACGGTGGCCCCGTCGAGGCAGGCGACGCCGGAGACGACCAGCGGGCCGTTGCGGGTACCGGTCAGGGTGGGGGCGACCCGCTCGCCGGCGACCAGGCCCTCCACGGCCTGCTCGTCGAGCAGCAGCGGGATCAGGCCCCGCTGCGGCTGGGACAGCGGAACCAGGTAGCTGTCGCCGACCTTGATCACCTTCCAGCCGTGGGCGGCGAGCCGCTGGGCCACGGTGGTGCGCTGGCCGGCCGGGCCGTCGGTGCGCTCGCCGTGGTACTGCTCCTCGGTCAGCCGGTACGCGCACGGCGCCTGCTCGAGGATCCGCTCCGGGGTGGGGGCGTCCGCGGGCGGCGGGGCCTCACCCGGGTGCGGGGCGGGGTACGCCTCGATCTTGCGGGAGCCCCGGAACACGATGCGTCCCTCGTTGGCGGACTGCGACAGGATCCCCTCGGCACGGGCCTTGGTGATGCCCTGGACGCTGGCGCCGTGGTACGTGAGGAACTGGTTGAACGTCCACAGCGCGGAGTAGGTCTTGCGCCGGCGGTTGTTCGCGGTGTTGGACTCGTCGGGCCGCGTCGGGCCACCGGAGCTGCGCAGCTCCAGCAGGGAGTTGACCACGTTCTTCAGGCCGAGGGTGTTGCGCAGGATGGTCTCCTCGCTCAGCCCCACGTTGGCCCCGGTGGTGCACCCGTACGGACAGGCCCACCAGCCGTCCCGGGCGCCCTCGGTGTACATGTGGCCCTCGATCATCTTCTGCGACTCGTCGAAGATGCCCTGCGCCACGTTCTGGTGCCGCGGCGGCAGCATCGGCAGGTCACCGGTGTTGGTGTTGCCGTACTCGTGGCCGTCGTAGCCGGCGATCGGCCGGTAGTCGCGCACCATCTCGGCGAGGGCGCGGGTCTCCGGCTGGCGGATCAGCGAGTGGTCCCGGTTCAGGTCCTGGCCGGTGGAGTTGCCCCGGGAGTTGGCCGCCCGCCCGTCGCCGTTGAGCGTCGGCACGATGAGCATGGTGGTCTTCGACAGCAGGTCGAGGGTCTTGGCGTCCTTGGTGAAGGCGAGCTGCCGGGCCATGATCAGGCAGGCCTCGCGGTCACCCGGCTCGTTGCCGTGCACGTTGCAGTTGACCATCAGCGGGTTGGTCGCGGCCACCGCCTCCGGCGTCGCCGCCGGCCGGGGGTAGCCGATGACCAGCATGTTGATCGGCCGGTTCAGGACGGTACGGCCGATCTCGACGACGCGGACCCGGTCGCTGGCCCCGTCGAGCGCGGCGGTGTACGCGTACTCGTTGACGTCGCTTGTGTACTGCGCGCCCAGCGTCTCCTCCCACTGGGTGCGCAGGTTCTCACCCGGGGTGCCCGCGTCGCCCCAGTGGCCGCGGGTGGTGCCGCTGACCGGCGCCGAGTAGGGCTGGACCTCGGTGCCGAAGCGGGCCCGTACCCGCCACTGGAAGCCGTTGCCGGGGGCGAAGCCGGCGTCGGCGAAGGTCGGCTCGTCGTTGTTGACCTGCCGGTTCGGGCGCCACACACCGGCAATGACCGGCGTGCCGGGCGTGCCGTCCGCGGCGAGCGGGGTCCGCTCGATCTGGTAGTCGGTGGCCCCTTCCACCCGGGTCCACGCCAGCGTGGCGTACCCGTCACCCTGCACGACCGTGAGGCCCTGCACCTGGTTCGGCTCCGCCTGCTGAAGGGCAGCGCTCGGCTGCCCCTGCGCCTGCGCGGGCACCGCCGTCGCCACGAGGGCGGCGGCGAGCAGCGCGGAGAACACACCGGCCGTTGTCCGTCTGTATCTCAAAAGGATCTCCAAACAGGAGGGATGGCTGGGTGCGCCCAGCACACCCGTACTCGGCCCGCCGGTGGCGGGCAGCCTGCGATTCTTGAGGATCACCTGAGATTCCCGACGCGGTAACCGGGGCGCGGGTCGCGGTTCAGGTCACCGAGGGTCCTCATCCGGTGCGCAGCCGGTAGCCGACGCCGCGCACCGTCTCGACCAGGCCGGCGTCGTCGAGCTTGCCCCGCAGGGCCGCGACGTGCACGTCGAGGTTGTGCCGGCTGCCCCAGGTCGTCTGCCAGACGTCCAGCTGCAACCGGTCCCTGGGCACCACCGTGCCGGCCTGCCGGGCGAGCGCCACCAGCAGGTCGAACTCCTTGCGGGCGAGGTTGACCTCCCGGTCGCCCACCCAGACCTGCCGGGCGTGCACGTCGATGCGCAGCCTGCCGGCCCGCAACTCGCCCGTGCTGCGGGTGCCCCGGGTGCTGCGGGCGGTGCGCCGCATCACCGCCTCGATGCGGGCCTGCAACTCCACCATCGAGAACGGCTTGACGACGTAGTCGTCGGCGCCAGCGCGTAGGCCGGCCACCCGGTCGTACTCCTCGGCGCGGGCGCTGACCGCGATGATCGCGACGTCCTCGTCGACCTGCCGCAGCCGCCGGCAGACCTCCAGGCCATCCCGGTCGGGCAGGTTGAGGTCCAGCAGGACCAGGTCGACGGCGTCGGCCCGGATCGCCTCGGCGGCCGTCAGCGCCGACACCACCTCGTGTCCCCGGCGGCGCAGCGCCTTGGCGAGGGCAGACGCCACGCGTAGGTCGTCTTCGACCAGGAGCACCCGCACGCACGCCCCCCGGACCTCGTCCCCCGCCGGATCCTGCGAGTCTGTCCGATGATCATCGACTTGACCAGTGCGGACGCAAGATGGTGACCGCAAGCATGATCCGTTGCGGACCGACAGCGGGGCCACGGTGACCGGGGGCGTCGAAACGTCCACCCGCTACCAGTCGGGTGCATTACGGTCATCCTCCGATCGGGTGGATTGGCGGCGGAGCGCGTGGGGCAATACCCGCACGCGCGCCACCCGGCCCCGTCGTGTGGTGCGCTCATGGTGCGGTGCGCGCTCATGATCTTGCGCAAAGGGAGCGACATGCAGGTCTGGCCGGGTGAGCGGTACCCCCTGGGGGCCACCTACGACGGGATGGGCACCAACTTCGCCATCTTCTCCGAGGTGGCCGAGCGGGTCGAGCTGTGCCTGTTCGACGAGTGGGACACCGGGGCGGAGCGGCGGGTCGAGCTGCGCGAGGTCGACGCGTACGTCTGGCACGCGTACATCCCCGGCATCGAGCCGGGGCAGCGCTACGGCTACCGCGTGCACGGCCAGTACGACCCGGCGAACGGGCTGCGCTGCAACCCGGCCAAGCTGCTGCTCGACCCGTACGCCAAGGCTATCGACGGCGACGTGCGGTGGGACCCGGCCGTCTACGACTACGAGCACGGCGACCCGGAGCGGATGAACACCACCGACTCGGCGCCGTTCATGCCGAAGTCGGTGGTGGTGAACCCGTACTTCGACTGGGGCAACGACTCCCCGCCCCGCATCCCGTACCACCACTCGGTCATCTACGAGGCGCACGTGCGCGGCCTGACGATGCGCCACCCGGACATCCCCGACGAGCTGCGCGGCACGTACGCCGGCCTCGCCTCCCCGCCGATGATCGAGCACCTGACGAAGCTCGGCGTGACCGCCGTCGAGCTGATGCCGGTGCACCAGTTCGTGCACGACCACCGGCTGGCCGACATGGGGCTGCGCAACTACTGGGGCTACAACACCATCGGCTTCTTCGCCCCGCACCACGGCTACTCGGCGCTCGGGCACCTTGGCCAGCAGGTGCAGGAGTTCCGGGGCATGGTCAAGGCGCTGCACGCCGCCGGCATCGAGGTCATCCTCGACGTGGTCTACAACCACACCGCCGAGGGCAACCACCTCGGCCCGACGCTGAGCTTCAAGGGCGTCGACAACCCCAGCTACTACCGGCTCAGCGAGGAGGACCGCCGCTACTACGTCGACTACACCGGCACCGGCAACAGCCTCAACGTACGCAGCCCGCACTCGCTCCAGCTGATCATGGACTCGCTGCGGTACTGGGTGACCGAGATGCACGTCGACGGGTTCCGCTTCGACCTCGCCGCCACCCTCGCCCGCGAGTTCTACGAGGTCGACCGCCTCTCCACCTTCTTCGAGGTGGTGCAGCAGGACCCCGTGGTCAGCCAGGTCAAGCTCATCGCCGAGCCGTGGGACGTCGGGCCGGGCGGCTACCAGGTGGGCAACTTCCCGCCGGTGTGGACCGAGTGGAACGGCAAGTACCGGGACACCGTGCGCGACTTCTGGCGCGGCGAACCGGCCACCCTCGCCGAGTTCGCCTCCCGCATCTCCGGCTCCGCCGACCTCTACCAGGACGACGGGCGCCGCCCGTTCCACAGCATCAACTTCGTCACCTGCCACGACGGGTTCACGCTGCGCGACCTGGTGTCGTACAACGACAAGCACAACGAGGCCAACGGCGAGGAGAACCGCGACGGCGAGAGCCACAACCGGTCCTGGAACTGCGGCGTCGAGGGCGACACCGACGACGAGGCGGTACGCGCCCTGCGGGCCCGGCAGCGGCGCAACTTCCTGACCACCCTCGTGCTCTCCCAGGGCGTGCCGATGATCGGCCACGGCGACGAGCTGGGCCGCACCCAGCGGGGCAACAACAACGCCTACTGCCAGGACAGCGAGCTGGCCTGGGTCGACTGGGACGCCGCCGACACCGACCTGCTGGAGTTCACCCGCAAGCTTGTCGACTTCCGCCGCCGCCACCAGGTGTTCCGCCGGCGGCGCTTCTTCACCGGTCTGCCGGTGCGCTCCCGGCTGGTCGACGAGCCCCTGCCGGACCTGGCCTGGTACACCCCCGACGGGCGGGAGATGACCGGCGAGGACTGGGGCAACGACTTCGGCCGCTCGGTGGCGCTCTTCGTCAACGGCGAGGGCATCCGCGAACGCGGCCAGTACGGCCAGCGCCACGTGGACGCCTCCTTCCTGCTCTGCTTCAACGCACACGACGCCCCGCTGGACTTCACCGTGCCCGGTCCCGAGTTCGGGCCGCGCTGGGAGGTGGTGATCAGCACCGCGGAACCGGAACCGGAGAAGACCACGGTCGTCGAGGCGGGCGGCACCCTCTGCGTGCCCGACCGGTGCGTGGTGGTGCTGGAGAGGAAGGCCTGACATGTCGAGCACCCCTCGACCCGACGCGCCCCGGGTGGGCACCACCTACCGGGTGCAGGTCCGCCCCGGCTTCGACCTGGACGCCACCGCCGAGCTGGCCGACTACCTGGCCGGCCTCGGCGTCACGCACCTCTACAGCGCGCCCCTGCTCACCGCCACCCCCGGCTCGGCGCACGGCTACGACGTGGTCGACCACCGTGCCGTCAACCCCGAGCTGGGCGGCGAGGCGGCCCGGCAGCGGCTGCTGCGGGCACTGCGCGCCGCCGGGCTCGGGATGGTCGTCGACATCGTGCCCAACCATGCCGGCGTGGCCGTGCCCGCCGCGAACCCCGCCTGGTGGGACGTGCTGCGCCGGGGCCGCGACTCGGCGTACGCCGGTTGGTTCGACGTCGACTGGGACCGGGGGCGGCTGCTGCTGCCGGTGCTCGCCGACACCCCGGACGCCCTCGACGACCTCAAGCTCGCCGACGGGGAACTGCGCTACCACGAGCACCGCTTCCCGATCGCCGACGGCACCGCAGACGGCAGCCCCCGCGAGGTGCACGACCGGCAGCACTACGAGCTGGTCTCCTGGCGGCGCGGCGACACCGAACTGACGTACCGCCGGTTCTTCGCGGTCTCGGACCTGGCCGGGCTGCGGGTGGAGGACCCGGACGTCTTCGCCGCCACCCACGAGCTGGTGCTGCGGTGGGCGGCGGCCGGCGAGGTCGACGGCATCCGCGTCGACCACCCGGACGGGCTGCGCGACCCCTCGGCCTACCTGGCCCGGCTGCGCGCCGCGGCGCCCGACGCGTGGCTGGTGGTGGAGAAGATCCTGGAGTACGGCGAGGAGCTGCCGGACTGGCCCGTGGAGGGCACCACCGGCTACGACGCCCTCGCCGCCGTCTGCGGGCTCTTCGTCGACCCCGACGCGGAGGGCGACTTCACCGCCCTGGACACCCACCTCGTCGGCCGACACACCTCCTGGCAGGACCTCACCCACGACACCAAGCTCGCCGCGGCCACCCGCCTGCTGTCGGCCGAGCTGACCCGCCTCGCCGCGCTCGCCGACGACGTCGAGCACGACGCCGCCCGCGCGGCGCTGGCCGAGCTGGCCGCCGCGTTCCCGGTCTACCGGGGCTACCCGCCGCACGGCGCCCGGCACCTGGCCGCCGCCCGCGCCGAGGCCGGCCGCCGCCGCCCCGACCTGACCGCGGTGCTGGACGCGCTCACCCGCCGGCTGCGCGACCCCGACGACGAGCTGGCGAAGCGCTTCCCGCAGCTCACCGGCGCGGTCATGGCCAAGGGCGTGGAGGACACCGCCTTCTACCGGTGGAGCCGCTTCGTCGCGCTCAACGAGGTCGGCGGCAGCCCCGCGCACTTCGGCGTGCCGCCGGCCGAGTTCCACCGCTTCGCCGCCGCCCGGCAGGTGCGCTGGCCGGCGAGCATGACCACGCTCTCCACCCACGACACCAAGCGCTCCGAGGACGTCCGGGCCCGCCTCGCCGTGCTCAGCGAGCTGCCGGGACGCTGGGCCGACCTCGTCGCCAGGTGGACGGCCCGCGCGCCGCTGCCCGACCCGGCCTTCGCGCACCTGCTGTGGCAGACCGCCGTCGGCGCCTGGCCGATCGAACGGGAGCGGCTGCACGCGTACGTCGAGAAGGCCGCCCGCGAGGCGTCGGCGTCGACGAGCTGGGCCGACCCCGACCCGGTCTTCGAGCGGGCCATGCACGACGTGGTCGACGCGATGTACGACGACGCGCAGCTGCACGCCGAACTGACCGCCTTCGCCGCCGAGATCGCCCCCGTCGGCTGGTCCAACTCGCTCGGGCAGAAGCTGGTGCAGCTCGCCATGCCCGGGGTGCCCGACACCTACCAGGGCACCGAGCTGTGGGACAACTCGCTTGTCGACCCCGACAACCGCCGGCCGGTCGACTTCGCCGTACGCCGGGAGCTGCTGGCCCGCCTCGACGCCGGCCCGCCCCCGCCGGTGGACGCCGGCGGCGCGGCGAAGCTGCTCGTGGTGTCGCGGACCCTGCGGCTGCGCCGCGACCGCCCGGAGCTGTTCACCGGCTACCGGCCGGTGCCGGCCCACGGGCGCGCCGGGCGGCACGCGCTCGCCTTCGACCGGGGCGGCGCCGTCGCCGTGGCCACCCGCCTGCCACTCGGGCTGGCACGCGCCGGCGGCTGGGGCGACACGACTCTGTCACTTCCCGTTCACGAGGTGACCGACCTGTTCACGGGCCGGTCCTACAGTGGCGGGCAGACCCCGCTGGCCGACCTGCTGGCCACCTACCCCGTCGCGCTGCTGGCTCCCACCACCGAGTCCGTGGAGGCTTCATGACCGAGTTCACGGTGTGGGCGCCGCAGGCCGCCCGCGTCCGGCTGCGCCTGCCGGGCGTCGCCGACCACGAGATGCGCTCCGGCCCGGACGGCTGGTGGCGGGTCGAGGTGCCTGCCGCCGGCCCCGGCACCGACTACGCCTTCCTGCTCGACGACGACGAGCGGGCGCTGCCCGACCCCCGCTCGCCCTGGCAGCCGGAGGGCGTGCACGGGCCGAGCCGGCGCTACGACCACGCGGCGTTCGAGTGGACCGACCAGGCCTGGACCGGCCGGCAGCTGCCCGGCGCCGTCCTCTACGAGCTGCACGTCGGCACCTTCACCCCCGAGGGCACCTTCGACGCCGCCATCGGCCGCCTCGACCACCTCGTCGACCTCGGCGTCGACATGATCGAGCTGCTGCCGGTCAACGCCTTCAACGGCGAGCACAACTGGGGCTACGACGGGGTCTGCTGGTATGCCCCGCACCAGCCCTACGGCGGGCCGGACGGCCTGAAACGGCTGGTCGACGCCGCCCATGCCAAGGGCCTGGGGGTGATCCTCGACGTCGTCTACAACCATTTCGGGCCCTCCGGGGCCTACGCGCCGATGTTCGCGCCGTACCTCACCGAGCAGAGCAACACCTGGGGCCGCACCGTCAACCTCGACGGACCGCACTCCGACGGCGTGCGCCGCTACATCGTCGACAGCATCCTCATGTGGCTGCGCGACTACCACGTCGACGGCCTGCGGCTCGACGCCGTGCACGCCATGCCCGACTCCCGCGCCACTCCCTGGCTGGAGGAGGTGGCGATCGAGGTCGAGGCGCTCGCCACCCACCTCGGCCGGCCGCTGTCGCTGATCGCCGAGTCCGACCTCAACGACCCCCGGCTGATCACGCCCCGGGAGGCCGGCGGCTTCGGCCTGCACGCCCAGTGGAACGACGACGCCCACCACGCCCTGCACACCCTGCTCACCGGCGAGCGGCAGGGCTACTACGGCGACTTCGGCTCCCTGGAATGCCTCACCGACGTGCTCACCGGCGGCTTCTTCCACGCCGGCACCTGGTCCAGCTTCCGCAACCGCCACCACGGCCGGCCCGTGGACCGGCAGCGCACCCCCGGCCACCGCTTCGTCGCGTACCTCCAGAACCACGACCAGATCGGCAACCGGGCCACCGGCGACCGGATCTCCGCCACCCTCTCCCCGGGGCTGCTGCGCGTCGGCGCGACGCTGCTGTTCACCGCCCCGTTCACCCCGATGCTGTTCATGGGCGAGGAGTGGGCCGCCAGCACCCCGTGGCAGTTCTTCACCAGCCACCCCGAGCCGGAGTTGGCGACCGCCGTCGCCACCGGGCGCAAGCGGGAGTTCGCCGCGCACGGCTGGCCGGAGGGTGACGTGCCGGACCCGCAGGACCCGCAGACCTTCGTCCGCTCCCGGCTCGACTGGGCCGAGCTGGACAAACCCGAACACCGCGAGATGTACGAGTTCCACAAGCGGCTCATCGCGCTGCGCAAGAGCCGCCCCGACCTGTCCGACCCGAGGCTGCACGCCGTGGACGTACGCCCCGGCGACCAGTTCCTGGTGATGCGCCGGGGCGGGACCCTGGTGGCGGCGAACCTGGCCGCCAAACCCCAGCGGATCACGCTGCCGGGGGTGGCGCGCCGGGTGCTGCTCGCGACGGGGGAGGGGGTCACGGTGATGCGCGATCGCATCGAGCTGCCGGCGGAGACGGCGGCGATCGTGGCGCTCTGAGCGGCGCCCGATGTCACCGGCCGTCGGCAGCGCGGTGGCGGCTGCCGGCGGCGACCGGCCCGCCCCCGTCGTCGACGTGGTCAGCCGGCGTCCAGCACCTCGCGCAGCCTGGCCGCGAACTCGGCGGGCTTGCCGGCGTAGCCGAACTCGCCGTCGAGGAAGCCGCCGTGGTGACTCGGGAACACCACGGCCTCCTGGCCGAGCAGCGCCGCGGTGGCGACGGCCGTACGCGCCGTGTAGGTCCCTTCCGTCTCCTCGCCGACCGCGATCACGATCCGGGTCGGCGCCGCCGTGAGCGCCGCCACGTCGGGCCGGTAGTCGGTGACCGTCCCGGAGGCCTTCGACAGCAGCGGGTCGTCGCGGGAGCCGTCGTCCTCGGTCGGCAGGCCGAACGCCGCCGGGTCGGGCGCGGGCTGGGCGAAGTAGGCGTCGGTGAACTCGCCCTGCCAGGAGACCAACGCCATGAAGGCGGCCATGCCTGCGCCCATGCCCTTCGCCTGGTACGCCTCGTGGACGGCGGCCTGGGCGCGCTCGGCCGCCGCGGCGTCGGGGAGCACGGTGGTGATCGGCGGCTCGTGCGCGACCAGCGTCGCCACGTCCGCGGGGTGGGACGCGACCAGCTCCAGCGCGGTCACCGCCCCGCCGCTGCTGGCGAACACGTCGACCGGAGCAGCGCCGAGCGCCTCGATCAGCAGGTGCAGGTCGGCCGCCTGGTGCTGCGGCGTGTGGTCCGACCGCCCGTCGCTGCGGACGCTGCGGCCGAGCCCGCGCGGGTCGTAGGTGACGACCGTCCGGTCGGTGAAGTGGGTCGCGAGCGCGTTGAAGCCCTCCGCCGTCATCGGTTGACCGATCATGAGCAGCGTGCGGTGCCCGCCGGAGGCCGACAGTGGACTGCGCACGTCGTAGACCAGGTCGACGCCGGGCGCGGCGAGGGTGTGGGTCTCCATCGTCGTCATGCCGGCGAGCGTACGACCGACGGGTGACAGATCCGGTGCTACGCGCGGGAAACGGCCCCACCCGCCCCGGGTTTCGGCACCGGCGTCAGGATCTGCGGTATGGAGTTCTTCTGCTACCACCGCGACCGGCGCGACTCCCTGGCTCTGCGCAAGCAGCTGCGCGAGGAGCACTGGTCCTACATGGACCGGTACGCGGAGCGGATGATCGCCCGTGGGCCGACGTTCGCCCCCGACGGGGAGACGCCGACCGGCAGCGTGCACATCGTCGACCTGCCCGACCCCGCCGCCGCCCGGGCGTTCGCCTTCGACGAGCCCAACTACCAGGCCGGCGCGTACCGGGACGTGCTGCTGCGCCGGTGGCACAACACGCTGGGGCGCACCATGTGGGACTTCCCCGGCGGCCGGACGGGTGGTGACCGGTTCCTGGTGCTCGGCCTCGGGGCGGGGGAGGCCGCCGACCTGGACGTGAGCGCGGACCGGGACGAGTTGATCGCGTACGGGCCGCTGCTGTCGGACGACGGCGTCAGGTGGCTGGGCACGGCAGCGCTGGTCCGGGCGGAAAACCCGGACGAGGCGCGTGCCGTGTTGACCCCGGACCGGTACGCCGAGATCGAGGTCCACGCGTGGGCGTTCGGCGGACGACCAGCCTGACCCCGGTAGCCGAAGAACGACGATTCCTTTCATTCGCTCGTGTCGCTCCCACACCGATGGAGGGCGGCCATTCGGGCACGCGCGACAATCCGTGAGCGTCGCGAATGGGGCATCGCCGCGCTCAAGACCTGGGAGAACGATTTCTCAGTGTGACCGGAGTGCGACCTGCTGTCATAATGAAGGCCGTTCCGGTCTGCGGAGGACGGTGGTGCTCGTGTCCGGGGTCGAACTGATTGTGGCCGCGTTGGCTGCGGGAGCGGGTGCGGGAGTCAGCAACACCGCCAGTGCTGCCATCCAGGATTCGTACACCCAACTGAAGGCGGTGCTGGTCGGCCGGCTGCAAAACCGCCGGCAGGCTCGGGACGCACTGGACCAGGAACTGACCGAGCCGACGGCGTGGGAGGCCGTACTCGGCGCGGACCTGCGCGCTGCCGGCGCCGCCGATGACGAACAGGCGATCGCACTGGCCCGACGGATCCTGGAGCTGATCGATCGACAAGGGCCCCGAATCGACCTACGGCACAGCCGCGGGGTGCAGGTAGGGAACGATAACGTCCAGACCAACACCTTCCACTAGCCGACCGGCACGGATGCGTGGTGGCAGAACAGCGCGATCAGCAGGACTCCCGCCGGTTCAACATCCCTAAGGCCCGCGGGGGAGTGGCCGGTGACCACAACATCCAGGTCAACCTCTTCAGCGCGCCGCCGGAGCGGTCGGTAACCGCCCATTCGTCGGTCCCTTCCTCTCCAGGGGCGCTCGAGGTGTTGCGCGCGAGCGTCAACAAGGTCGTCTCCGAGCAGGTCAGGCTGCTCACGAACCGTGGCCTCCTCGTCGTGCCGTGGTCGCTGCAGACGAGCGGGACGGACGGGTCCGAACCGGTTGCTGGCATCTCACCCACATGCGACGACGAGCTCGGTGACTTGGTGGCGGGTGGCGGTCAGTTGATCGTCGTCGGGGATTCTCAGTCCGGCAAGACCACCCTTGCCACCCGGATGGTCAAGCTCATCGCGGACCGCACGGACAAACAGCCCGTCGTCTTCACGCTTGCCACCTGGAATCCGCGCACCACCCGCCTGAAAGCCTGGATGCTCGACGTACTGCGCTCGACTTCTCGACAGAACGGCACCAGCCAGGTCGCCGCCCTCGCGGCGGCGCTGGACGCAGGCGAGATCATCCCGGTGTTCGATGGCTTCGACGAAATCGACGAGGCGTTCTGCGGCAAGGCGTCCCAGGCGATCAACCTCTTCGTCGACGACCGACCCGCAGTGCTCACCGGCATTCCTCGGCCGTCGCATTCCCGGGCACTCTACGCCGCCCTGCCCGGAGCCGAGGTCATCGAACTGGCTCCTGTCGAAGCGAGCGAAGTGGCGCGTTACCTCCTGAACGTGCCCAAGCCCGAGCGGGCACGGTGGCGCGCCATCTCGGCGCTGGTCGAGGCCGAGCCCAGATCGACCGTAGCCGCCGCGCTGTCATCACCGCTGATTGCCTGGCTGACCAAGAGCGTCTACGCGACCGGCCCCGAGCCGGCTGCCCTCGCCACGGCACGCGACGCGACTGAATTGCTGGACGAGGACAGGTTCCCAACTCAGGCCGCCATCGAGAACCACCTCCTCGGCAGCCTCGTCACCGCCGTCTTCGGCCTCCGCGTTGCAAGTCCCGACGGGGACCTCGCCCCGGTCAACGAATTCCCGCCAGAGGACGCAAAGCGATGGCTGAGCTTTCTGAGCGAGCACGCGGTCAGACGCATCATCGCCTTCTGGGAGATCAGGTACTACGCGCCGCTGTACCGGCTGGCCCTTGCTGCGGCGGCGCTCGCGGGCGTCACGGTCGGTGTCCTCAACCGCTCTGTCCCCGTGTTCGCCGGCACCGCGACTCTGCTGTCGCTCGCCGGCCTGTGCTTCGGCTTTGGATGGGCCCGGGGATACGCGGCTGGGCGGGCCCGTGGACCGGCGGATCCTGCCCGGGCCGGATATGCCCGGGGAGGCGTAAACAAGGACGGCGACATGCGTTCCCACACGCTTCGGCTGGCGCAGGGGCTATTGTTGATCACGCTCAGCTACGCGGTTTGCCGGATCACCATGCTCGGGCTCGCTGAGCCGGCCGGCTGGTTGCTGGGCCTGTCACCTGGCCAGGCCCAGCTGGGTGCAGTCCTGGCGACCCCGGTGGCTGTCGGCGTCGGCATCCTCGGCGGCCGGATCGCCGCCGCCGTGCTGCGGGCCGCACCGTGGCTGGACGCGAAGACGGGGGCCCGGACGGCCGACCCGCTCGTGGTCATCCGCAACGACCGGCGATCCGGGATCGGCCTCTTCCTCCTCGCGTGTGTCATCCTGGCCGTCGGATACCTGGTCTACTACGTTGCAGTCATGCCACTCGGTTTCCCCAACGGGATATACCTGGCGCCCATGGGGGCGAGCGTCGCCGTGTTCTTCTGGAACGAGTGGGCTTGCTACAAGGTCGCTCACCTTTGGCTTCTGTCGCACCACCTGCTGCCCTGGCGCTTCGAGCAGTTCCTGCAGACCTGCCATGACGGCGGAATTCTCCGCAAGAACGGGAACCACTTCGAATTCCGTCACCAACGTCTGCAGGACTGCTTGGCGGAGTCGTACCCCGACCACGGTCGCACTCGGCGAAACGCGTCCGGCCACCGTGTTTGACATCGCGCCGGGCACCACCGGGCTGACCATCGAGGACATCGCCCACATCCTGATTCCCGGACGGGGCCGCAGCGTCGACGGGATCGGGCTCAGCCCGGACGGCCTGTTGCGCGTGCAGGTGGCGCGCGAGCTGTACGAGCAGGTGACCGGGCCGCGGCAGGGCCGGATCGTGTGCTCCGGGTACAAGTCGCCCGTCGACTTGAAGGGCCTGCCGTGGACACCACCGGACTCGCCCGGAGAGCGGTTCTGCGGCATGCCTGAGGCGGACATTATGAAGGCCGAGCTGCTGGCCCTGGACGTACCCGAGGACGTGATCCGCGTCGAGCGGCACTCCATCGACACGGTCACGAACTTTCTCCGTTCCGAGACGGAAGGGCATTTTGGTGACGACCGGCCAGTGGCGATCGTGGCCCAGGTAGACCATTTGCACCGGATGCTGTCTGTCATCGCACCCCGGACGCTGCGCCGCCCGTACCTGGGCGTGGTCGCGCCCGGAACAGAGACGAAGCGCGAGGGTGGGCTGGTCGGCCTGGCCAGCAGGGCGATCGTGACGGCACTTCCGAACGATGCGAGCCGGGCGGTGGCAGTCGCCACGAGGCGCGCCAGCGGCGTATGGCGTACTGTCCGCGCGTTGGGCATGCGCGAATACCACTAAGCTTTTTCCAGCGAGCCCTTCATCATCATTTGTTGCGGCTGGGTTCGTCGTGGCATAGGACGGCGATGGTCTGCCCTATTGTGGTGGTGCGGTGTGGCATCACTACAGCCTGGCTTCCGACCGGGCCATGGGATCTTGAACGGCCGCTGTCCAACCTGGCCTCGCATTTATCGATCTCCGCGCACGCCGCACTACCCTTAACTGCAAGGACAGATCGGATTGGCTCGGTCCAGGTTCGACAGGACCGATGATTCCGCGCCGCGGAGCAAGGCAGAAGACCCTCTCAGCTGGGCCGACCAGGGTCGTACCAGGTTCGGTTGTGCCGTGAACGCCCTACCGGGCTGACGTCGTCGTTCTGCCGCGAGCAAACCCGCTTGTCTTGTTGCGGCGCGCTGGGGAGGATCGGTGGATGGATCTCCTCACCGCGGAACGGCAACTCCAAGCCGCCCAGCGCGCCGCCGACGTCGAGTCCCTCGACTCGCTACTGCACCCGCAGGTCGTGGGTGCCGGACCGGACGGCACGGTCTTCACGAAGGAAGACGACTTGGAGGGCTACCGCTCCGGTGCACTGCGAATCACCAGCTTGGTGGAGGAGTCGCTCGACGTCCAGGAGGACGGTCAGACTGGGGTGACTCGCATGGTCGCTGCGGTGGATGCCGTTCAGGGCGGTGCCGCCATGTCCGCGCGGTTGCGCTACACCCGACTCTGGGTGCGTGAGGACGGCAACTGGCGGGTGTTGGCCGCCACCTTCGTTCCGGTTTAGGGGACGTCTCGTAACTGGGTGAAGGCGTGGCCCGGCATCGGGCCGGTGGTCAGCCGGCGAGGATGATGTTGTGGAGGTTGGCGACGCCGGAGCGGCGTCGGTCTGCCGGGCTGCGGGTGCCCGACGGCGATGACCAGGCGGGTGCTGGCGTCGATGGCGACCTGCAAGTTCATCGAGTACCGGTAGTTCTTGCTGCGGGCGGCCAAGCGGTGGTCGCGGGTGGGGATCAGGGTGCCCTCGACGATCGCGATCTGCTCGACCGGTCGCTTCCGCACCGGCGCCAGGGCCAGCGGTGCGAGGGTGTCGATGACCCGGTGGGCCGCGGAGTGCGACGCCCCGAACAGTGAGCCGATCTGGCGCATCGTCAGGTTCGTGCGCCAGTAGGTGGCCACCAGCAGCACCCGGTCGGCGAGGTCACGGGCCCATTGCCGGCCCGGCCGGCCGCCGGCGATGCCGTCGCCGAACCCTGACGGGCCCACCATCATCATCTGATGCAGCAAGATGACGAGATGGCCGCCGAGGACGCCACCCCAGATCGCATGACCGACGCGGAGATTCACCAACTCGCCAGGCTGCTCGCACGCTACGCGGCCCAAGAGTTGGACCAGTTCGAGCATTGGTGTGTCGAATCGCCGTATGGCCCGGTGTTTATCGACATCAGTCGACGATGCGCTCCAGGCGCCGAGGACGCGTACCACGTCCTCTGGCCACTGCCCGGCCAACCCCGCGACCCGCACTAATCTCGCTTGAACCCGCGAGACCACGGCGCCTGCACCAGACCACCGAGCGATCTCCTGCTGGAGTACTAGGTGGTGGGACACGAGGGCGGCCCGCTGGACGACCTGCTCCCGACGGTCGCCGCCCTGGCCGCACATCTCGACGACGACCTCGGCGGGCGGGCCGACGACGACCTGCAAACCCGGCTCGCCGCGCTGGCCCGGATCATCCTGAACCGCCTGACAACTAAAGATTCGGCCTAAGGCTGCGCTGCCCGGGGGCTTGGGCGACCGTCGACACGCGTGCGCCTGGTTGCCTGCTCTGCGACCCCATGCTCACAGCCCTTTTCATCCTGACCTTGCAGGTCAGGGCGGTACGCCCCGGCCACCTGCGCAACGGTGGCACCTGCACCCGCCTCGCCGCCGGATGCGCCGTCGGGGTCACCACCGCATGGCACTACGCACAGGAAGCGATTCGTCAACAAGAAGTGATCCTTGCCTCTTCATCGGCCAGTCTCTATTGTTGTCGGAAAGCGCTTTCCCGTCCCGGTGCTCATGCCTGAAAGGTGAACTCAGATGAGACGCAAAGTCGCCACGCGGTGGCTGGCCGGTGGTGCCACCGCGGTCGCAGGTGCCGTCGTCGCCCTGGCGCTGCAGGTTCCCAACGCCTCGGCCGCCACGAACCTGAGCCTCGGCGCCGGCGCTGACGGCTCCAGCAAGGCCAGTGGTACCAGCTATGGCAACGTCATCGACGGCAACCCCAGCACCTACTGGTCGCCGAGCGGCTCGACCGGCACGGTCTCGGTCAAGTGGGGCAGCGCCACGACGGTGTCCTCGGCCGTCATCGTGCAGGCCTCGGGTGGCGGCGCGATCAGCGGCTGGCAGCTCAAGAATCACGACACGGGCTCCGTCCTGGCCAGCGGCAGCAGCGCCCCGAGCACCATCAACTTCTCCTCGACGTCGCTGAAGAAGATCTCCTTTGTCATCACCAGCGCGTCCGGCACCCCACGGATCGCCGAGTTCGAGACGTACTCCAGCGGCGGGTCGACCCCGACCACCAGTCCGACCAGTGGCCCCACCAGCAGTCCGACGGCCAGCCCGACCAGCAACCCGGGTACGCCGACTGGTGCGTGGCCGTCGTCGGCCGGCTCGGTGAGCATCTCGGGCACGGTCAGCGTCTCCGGCACCTTCGACGGCGGCATGAAGACGTACTGCTGCATCGGTGACGGTGGGCAGGGCGAGTCGCAGGACCCGATGTTCAAGATCGCCAACGGTGGCACGCTGCAGAACGTCATCCTCGGTTCGCCCGCCGGTGACGGCGTGCACTGCGAGGGCACCTGCACGCTGCGCAACGTGTGGTGGAACGACATCGGTGAGGACGCCGCCACCTTCAAGCAGACCAACGGCGGTACCTCCTACGTCATCGGTGGCGGCGCGCGCAACGGCAGCGACAAGACCTTCCAGCACAACGGCAACGGCACGGTCAGCATCTCCGGCTTCTACCTCAAGGGGTCCGGCAAGCTGTACCGCGGCTGCGGCAACTGCTCCACCTCGCACACTCGCCACGTGCGTATCGACAACGTCCTCGTCGACGACATCGACATGCTCGCCGGAATCAACAGCAACTGGAACGACACCGCGACGATCACTCGCGTGGTCGTGATCGGCTCGGCCACCATCTGCGGCAAGTACAAGGGTGTGCCCAAGGGCAGCGAACCCACCTACCTCGGTGAGGGCTGGAACGACGCCAACTGCAAGGTCAACAGAAGTGACGTCACCTTCCGGTAGTCACTAGACACGTCTGTTCGCGAAGGGGCACCCGCCTGGCGGCGGGCGCCCCTTCTGTGTCCGTCGTGCGGTGCCGCTTGAACGGGGTGCGCACGCTGCCGCGGGCGCCCTGATGCCCTTGTCCGCGAAAGTCATCACGTTTGCGCTGGTCAGTGCGTCGAGGATGCCGTGGACGCGGCCGATCGGCGAGGTCGTCGAGGGTGCTGCTGGACAACGACATCGTGGACGGATAGTGAGCCTTTTCAACTGCCGTTACCGGGTCTCGAGGTTATGTCTCCTGACCAGCACCACCAGGAATGGAAAGGGCGCATTCCACTGTCAGGCTGCGACAGCGGCACCGTTGGCAAGGTACATCGGGACTTGTCGGGCCCGGGCTTGTATCGCCGCGCCGGCCCGGGGAGCTACATTTACCGGAAGCCGCTGCCCAACCTCCTCAAGCGAGAAGAAGGCGGCATCTTCCAGTTCCTGCCCCGGCAGGTCGATGCTCTCAAGGCTGCCGAGCGTCCCACAGTCGAAGGTGAAGTGGATCAGGGCGCGTGGCCGTTGCCCCGCAGCAGGTGCCCAGTCCACGACGAGGAGATCCCCTGCAGCGACAACGAGGCCCAGCTCTTCGCGGACCTCACGGGTGCAGGCCTGATGCGGATATTCGCCCTCCTCCACGTACCCGCCCGGGAAAGCCCAATGGTCGCGATACGTGGGTTTCACGAGCAGAAGGTTTCCCGCCGGATCGGTGATGAGCGCTCCTGCGGCCGCATGGAAGGCGGGCAGGTTGGCATACCAGGTGGCGGGATCCGTCCAGGTCATCTCTGTGACGCTAGCCGTCAGGTTCCGATGTTGTCTCGCGTCAGTTGTGCGCAGGTGAAGCCGGAAGAGCCACAAGGAGTTCGTTCACTTCAGACTTCGCGCGGTAAGGGCTTAGCGTGGCGGCGAGTTCGCGGACCCGGTGCGTCACGCGAGCCGAGCGGACGGCATGCACGTGCACTTGCAGCTCGCGCCCCCAGTCGCAGGCGGCGTCCACGTCCCCGGCACGGGCGTGGGTCGTCGCGATGAGCGCGGTATGAAGAGCGCGCGTCCGGGCGTTCTGCTTGGCCAGAGTCACCGCGCCAGGCGCGTGTCGCAGGGCCTGTCGGTACAGCCGCAGGTCGCTCAGGCACTTCACCGCAGTGCCCGCAAAGTGGCCCGCACTGAAGTAGGCGGCCCAGCGTGGGCCGCTGCCGGCGTCCGTTCGGTCCAGGGCACGTTCCGCCTTCGCAAGTGCCTTCTGACATGCACGTCGTTCGCCCGACCGGCCGTATGCGCCGGCGGCGGTCGTGTACAGCCGAGCACGGACTGCGGCGGGGGCGCGGCCTGCTCCGTCGATGGCGGCCTCGGCGAGTCGTGCAGCATCTTGAGCGTGCCCGAGGTAGACGGCCTGCGTGGCGAGGTTGGCCAGCAGGTGGGCACCGTACAGATGGTCGTCGGCAGCCTTGGCGAGCCGTAGGGCGACCGTCAAAAGCCGTTGGGCGGCGGGGTGGTTGCCTGCGTCGTAGGACATGAAGGCGAGCTGGCCGGAGAGTGTGGCGACCGCGCGCATGAGATTGCGTCCGGTCGCGTCCGTGTAGGCGCCACGCAGCATGGGGGAGACCTGGCGCGTAAGTAGATCGATCATGATCGCCCGGGTACGCGGCGAACCGCCCCCGTGGCGTCGATCGAGCTCGGTGAAGTGGTCTGCGAGGGCATACAGAGAGTCGACGTCAGCAGTCGTGACCGGGTGTCGGCCGCTGTTCGCCACCGTCTCGTCCGGGAGGTCGTACCGCCAGGCGAGAGCAGCCTGCAGGGCCACGTCGTTCTGGAACGCTCCGTTGGCTTGCGGGGCGAGTTGCTTGGCGAGCATTGCCCAGAGCTGCTCGGCCGTGTCGACGGCGTGATCGGGAGAATGAGGGTAGCGGGCGTTCGTGGTGACATCTGTGGCCGTGAAGCCGAGCTCTGATGCGGCAACGGGACACCCGAGCTTGCGGGCGAACGTCTTGGCCATGGCCTCTTGGACGTGTTCGGCCGGGCGACGCCCTCGGAGCCACCAATACACGCTTGCGGCGTCGTAGCGCCAAGTGCCGTGGACACGACCGGCGTAGTTGAGCTGACGCGCGAAGGCGGCGTGGGCGTTGCCGTAGCCAGCGGCGCGTAGCAGAGCCTCGAACGCCGTGTTCGTGACCGGCCGCGTCATGGATGTGCCTCCAGCTATCGAGTGGCTACCGCCAGTGATGAGCCTATGGGCTCATGCGGCACCGTGAGACCCCGCGCAACCCGGCGCAACGCCGCACCGACGGCGACGCAACCAGGCGCATGGCTCGCCATCTGGTCCGCCGCTCGACTGTCGACTTCGCTGGGCCTCAGGAGCCCACGAGCGCGGCGACAGGGGTGCTTCCGCCTGCCGCCGAGCTCCTCGATCGAGGGGAGATACGGATGCAGGGCGACGGTTCGGCGAGCCGGGGTGAGCAGGCCGAGGCCGCCGAGCGGGAGGCGGCCAAGCGACGCCTCCTGGATCAGGCCGAGGCGGAGCGCGTACCGGTGGAGGAGACCACCCGGGCGGTGCCGGACCGGCGGTGGCGGCGTGACCAGCGCTGACGAGCCGATCGGTCGCCGCGTCGCCCGCTGGCGGGCGCGGCGGCGGATGACGCAGCAGATGTTCGCCGACCGGCTCGGCAGGTCGAAGAGCTGGGTGGACAAGACCGAGCGGGGCGTACGGCCGCTCGACCGGTACCCGGTGATCCAGGAGATCGCCCGCGTGCTGCGGGTCGACCCGATGGTGCTGCTCGGCGAGCACCGCCCGCCGCCGGCCGAGGGCAGTCCGGTGGCCGGGGTCGACGGTGTCCGGGCCGCCCTCGCGCGCTACGACGACCACGGGGCGACCGCGTCCGTGGCGGAGACGGGCCGGCACGTCGCGCACGCCTGGCTGACCTACCAGCACGGGCACTACGCGCAGGTGGTGCGGCTGCTGCCGATGCTGCTGCACGCCGCGCAGGGCGCGCGGGCGCAGGAGCCGGGGTTGCTGGTGCAGGCGTACCGGATCACCTCGTCGGTGCTCGTGAAGCTCGGCGAGGCCGACCTGTCGTGGCTGGCCGCCGACCGGGCGATGGCGGTGGCCGGCGGCGATCCGGTGCTGGCGGGGGCGGCGACCGTGGCGGTCGGTCAGGCGCTGCGCGCGTTGGGCCGCGACCGGCTGGCGCTGGTGGCGACGCTGGCGGCCGCGCGTCGCGTCGCGCCCGCGTCGGAGGCGGTCCACGGGACCCTGCTGATCCAGGCCGCGCTGGCCGCCGCCGGCTGCGGCGACATTGACCGCAGCGAGGAGCTGGTCGAGCGGGCCGCCCGGGTGGCGGCGCGGGTCGCCGGTGACGACCCGCACCGGACCGGCTTCGGGCCGGGCGCCGTCGAGGCGGCCCGGGTGGTCGCGGCTCTCGAGCGGGGGGACGCCGGGGAGGCGGTGCGCCGGCACGAGCAGGCGGTACGGCAGGAGGCGTGGCGGCGGCTGCCGGCCGAGTACCGGGCCGCCTATCTGGTGGACGCCGCGCGGGCGTACCTCCAGGTCGGCGACCTGTGCGGTGCGGCCCGCGTCCTGGTCGACGCGGATGCCGTCGCGCCCGCCGAGGTCCGGTGCCGGCCGTCGGCGCGTACGGTCGTCGCCGAGGTCGCCCGGGCCCACCCGGCGCCGGCCGGCGTGGCGCGCCTGGCGACGCTGGTCGGCGTGCCCCGCTGATCCGGTGCCGCGCCGGGGCGCGCGGGGGGCGACCGGCGTGCCGCTGGCGGGTCAGCCGTTGGTGAAGAGCTCGCGGATCGCGACGAGGCTGGCGCCGTCGCCGACGGCCACCAGCGAGTCACCGGCCTGGAGGGTGAAGTCGGGACCCGGCGACGGGATCACGCGACCGTCGCGGACCACCGCGACGATCGACGCGCCGGTGCGGGTCCGCGCGCGCGTGTCACCGAGCTTGCGCCCGAGGTACGGCGACCGGGCGGGGATCGGCATGCGGACGGTCTCGACGCCCTCCAGGGGCGGGACCAGCTCCGTCAGGTTGTCCATGACCAGCGGAAGGCCGAGCAGGTCGGCGATCGTCCGCGACTCCGTGCTCTCCAGCGTCAACGTGTGCTGGGCGGTTTCGGGATCGGCGGGGTCGTAGAGCACGATGTCGCGTCGGCCGTCGAAGTGCACGATCACCGCGCCTCGCTGGCCCGTCCCCGTGACGAACGCGTACGACTCTCCGACGCCGAACAGCCGGGTCCTCTCCAGGTCCACGTTTCCACCTTCCGAGGATGAGGCGCCGCAGTCGAGCACCTTGCCGCCCAGACTAGTACTTCGGCCGGGATCGTGACGATCGCTCGGTACGGGCCTGCCGGCCGTGGGTGCGCTGCTCACGGCGTGGCTCCATCTCCGGCAGCCACCTGTCGGCGCCGGCCCCGCGGGTGGGGAATTGCATCGGGAGGCAACCGCAATTCCCGTCTGTCGACAGCGGCGAGCGTCCTGAAATCGAAAGCGCGGATTTGCGGCGATGGGATTTGCGAGTCAATTTCGAGGCTTCTGTTCGGGGTGGGGACGCTTTGTTTGCCGCCGCCTGTGGTCCTTTTCGGTCGCCAGAAAGTCAATGTCAATTACCTGTCATTCCATCACGTTGTGATCAAAGCAATTCGATCGATAGGTTTCGCTGGTCCGAGTTGGAGTACCCGAAAAAGGGGGCAACTGTTGAGATCAACCCTGCGCTGGTCCGCATCGGCCAGCCTGGCACTCGCGCTGGTCGTGACCGCTCCGGCGGTCGCCCAGGCGAAGCCGACCACGGTCGAGAGGAGCGGCAACACCACCGCCGTCGCCCGCACCAGTGACGGTCGCGCGATCACCAACGAGAAGATCGCCGAGGAGGTCGCCAGGTTCTGGACGCCGCAGCGGATGGCGAGCGCCGTCGACCTCGACATCGCGAAGTCGGCGAAGGCCACCGGATCCACGAGCCGGGCGCCGAAGCCCGACGGACCGGCGGGATCGGTCGCGCCGGTGCGACCGAGCGCCGCCAGCGGCGCCGACGTCGGCATCCAGCTCAACGAGTCGGCGGTCGTCGGCAAGGTCTACTTCACCACCCCCAACGGCGGCTCCGCCTCGTGCTCGGCGAGCGCGGTGGCCAGCGGCAAGGCGCGACTGGTCATGACCGCCGGGCACTGCGTGCACCAGGGCGCCGGCGGGCAGTGGTACAGCAACTGGCAGTTCGTGCCGCGCTACCGCGACGGCGCGCGGCCGTTCGGCACGTTCGTGGCGTACCAGCTCGCGGCCCGCACCGCGTGGATCAACAGCAGCAGCTACGACGAGGACATGGCCATCGCCATCATGCACAACGGCGGTAACTGGGGCCTGAAGGTCGTCGAGACGGTCGGCGGCCACGGCATGCGCTGGAACTGGGGCTACAACATCTCCCTGATGACCGCGCTGGGCTATCCGTCCAACCTCGGCGGCGGCGAGAGCCAGTACTTCTGCCAGAGCGGCACCTGGCACGCCGGCGGCCAGCAGATCCGGATGTGGTGCAACATGACCTACGGCTCCAGCGGCGGTCCCTGGCTGCAGGAATACAACGACCAGAATGGTCTCGGGTTCATCAACAGCGTCGTGAGTCACGGCGACAACCCGGGCAACGGTCAGTTCGACGGTCCGTACTTCGACGACGACATCAAGAGCCTCTACGACTTCGCGGAGGGTCTCTCCCCGGCGTAAGGGCACGTGAACGGCAGAGCCCCGGCCACCCGGCCGGGGCTCTGCGCGCGGTGCTCCGTCAACGGCGGGGAAGTTCCCGTCCGGGACGCGGGGTCACTTGAAGCGGATGAACTTCGAGAACTGGTTGTTGGCGGTTCCCACCGACACCGTCCGGTGGCTGTACCGGTCGGCGGAAACGTAGTTGTACTCGTCGATCTCGAAGGTGCCGTTCGCGTTCACCCTGGTCACGAACGCGACGTGACCGTAGGTGCCGCCCAGGCGTACCGCGACGTCGCCAGCCTTCGGGCTGTTGTACACCGGCACGCCGGCGCGTCCGGCGGCGGCCACCCACTCCTTGGCGTTGCCCCACCGCGCCTGGCCCTTGTACTGGTTGTGGAAGGCGACGCCGACCCGGCTGCGCACCGCCCAGGCCGCGAAGCTGGTGCACTGCCCCTTGTAGAAGTTCCACGGATCGATGCCCGAGGTCTGACCCTTGTAGGGGTAGTCGTCCTTGGCCGGGTAGCTGGCGCCGGCGGAGATCAGCTGGTGGGAGGCGTTGTTGTTCTTCAGCGTGGTGCTGAGGTTCTTCTTCGCCCCGGGCGCGAAGTCCTGGTACGCGTGGGAACCGTTGTAGCCGGTGTTGTAGTAGACGCGCACCGTCTTCCCGGTGCGGTTCCACGCCGAGGCGGCGTTGTTCTTGATGCACTGGCCCTTGCCGCTGCCGGCGCCCTTGAACTCGTAGCAGCCCGGCTGGGCGGTGCCGTAGTCGGCCAGCGAGCCGGCGTGATCGGAGATCGAGCCCGCGTGGTTGCTGTTGTAGTAGTAACAGAACTCGCCGGTGTTGCATGCTCCGTCGCGGGCCGCGGCCTGCGCGGGCGCGGCGACCGCCAGGACGCCGAGAGTCGCGCTCAGCACGCTGGCGCTGAGGGCACCGAGGACGCGAACGGTGACCGTGGGCATGATCACTTCCCTCCTGGGGGTGGGTGATGGGGGACCCACGCTACAAGGCATAGATCAACCGCCATACCCCTCAATCGCGGGCGCGCGGATGGCGCGGGGGTCTGTCGAGATTCGGGGTCCATCGGGCGATTCGTGGGCATAGCGTCAGGCGTGGTGGCTTCCCGCCGCCGGGGCTGCCCGGGGCGGGTCAGGACGATCTGACGGTGGTGCGACGTGGACGAGACCGATCCGATGATGCTGGACCAGCGGGGACGACGCGGCCAGGGCGCCGGGCTGCCCCGGTTGCTGGGCGCGGTCAGCCTCGCCCTCGGTGCCGGCAGCCTGTTCGCCCCGCGCGCGGTGGCCCGGCTGACCGGGGTGGACGACTCGCCCGCCGCCCGCGCGGTCGTCACCGCCGTGGGCGCCCGCGAACTGGCCCACGCGGCGGGCCTGCTCGCCGGCCGCAGCCCGGCCGGCTGGGCGTGGACCCGGGTGGCCGGCGACGCGCTGGACCTCACCCTGCTCGGACGGGCCTGGGCGGACCGGTGCGGCGAGCGGCGTCGGCGGGTCGGCCTCACCACCGCCGCCGTCGCCGGCATCGCGGCCGTCGACCTGATCGCCGCCGTGCGCGCCGGACGGGCCCGCGCCGCGCACCGGCGGGTGATCGACATGGAGGTCGCGGTCACCGTCAACCGGTCCCCGGCCGAGGCGTACCGCTTCTGGCGGGACCTGGAGAACCTACCCCGGTTCATGTCCCACCTGGAGTCGGTACGCGCCGACGACCTGCGCCGGTCGCACTGGACCGCGCACGGCCCGGCCGGCCGCCGGATCGAGTGGGACGCGGAGATCGTCGACGACCAGCCGAACCGGTCGCTCGCCTGGCGGTCGCTGCCCGGCACCCGCGTGCCCAACGCGGGCCGGGTCCGGTTCGTGCCCGCGCCGGGCGATCGCGGCACCGAGGTCCGGGTGCGGCTGCGCTACGCCCCGCCGGCCGGCGCGCTGGGCCGGGCCGTGGCGAAGCTCTTCGGCGAGGAGCCCGAGCAGCAGGTACGCGACGACCTGCGCCGGTTCAAGCAGGTGGTGGAGACCGGCGAGGTGGTCCGCTCCGAGGGCAGCCCCGACGGCATCTCCGTACGCCAGCAGGTCATGCAACGCCCCGCCCAGCCGCTGCCCATCGCCCGCCGCTGACCGCCCGCCACCAGAGAGGACGAACGATGAAGGCCACCGCCTGGATGGGCAAGGACAGCGTCAAGGTCGTCGACGTGCCCGACCCGACCATCATGAACGCGCGCGACGCGATCGTACGGATCACCTCGACCGCCATCTGCGGTTCGGACCTGCACCTCTACCACGGCTACATCCCCGCCATGCGCAAGGGCGACGTCCTCGGCCACGAGTTCATGGGCGAGGTGGTGGAGGTCGGCCCGCAGGTACGCAACCTGCGCCCCGGCGACCGGGTGGTGGTGCCGTTCCCGATCGCCTGCGGGCACTGTTCCTCCTGCCAGCGCGGGCTCTTCTCGGTCTGTGAGAACTCCAACCCCAACGCCGGGGTGGCCGAGAAGATCATGGGGCACTCGCCGGCCGGCATCTTCGGCTACTCCCACCTGCTCGGCGGCTACGCCGGCGGCCAGGCCGAGTACGCCCGGGTGCCGTTCGCCGACGTCGGCCCGATCAAGGTGCCCGACGAGGTCCCCGACGACCAGGCCGTGATGCTCGCCGACGTGCTGCCCACCGGCTTCATGGGCGCGGAGATGTGCGACATCAAGCCGGGCGACGTGATCGCCGTGTGGGGGGCCGGCCCGGTGGGCCTGCTCGCCGCGGCCAGCGCCCGGATGCTCGGCGCGGAGCGGGTGATCGTCATCGACCGGTACCCGTACCGGCTGCGGCTCGCCGAGGAGCACACCGGCGCGGAGACCATCAACTACGACGACACCGACGTGCTCGACGCGCTCAACGCGATGACCGCCGGGCGGGGGCCCGACGCCTGCATCGACGCCGTCGGCCTGGAGGGGCACCAC
The DNA here is from genome assembly GCF_043198195.1 of Micromonospora sp. NPDC048868. NCBI lineage: Bacteria > Bacillati > Actinomycetota > Actinomycetes > Micromonosporales > Micromonosporaceae > Micromonospora > Micromonospora sp. NPDC048868. Next base: position 194,795 of record NZ_JBICUN010000012.1, on the reverse strand, counting down.
GGCAACACCGCCGTCTACGCGTACGACCGGGCCAAGCAGGCCGCCCGGGTCGAGACGGAGCGCCCGTTCGCCCTGCGCCAGGCCATCCTCGCCTGCCGTAGCGGCGGCGTCGTCTCGGTGGTCGGCGCGTACGGGGGCTTCGTCGACAAGTTCCCGATGGGCGCGTTGATGAACCGGTCGTTGATCATGCGTACCGGTCAGTGTCACGTCCAGCGCTACACGCGTCCGCTGCTCAACCGCATCCAGCGCGGCGACATCGACCCCAGCTTCATCATCAGCCACCGGATGCGGCTCAAGGACGCGGCCAAGGGCTACAAGATCTTCCAGAAGAAGCAGGACGAGTGCACAAAGGTCGTCCTCAAGGTCTGAGCCCCGGTACGGGCGCCGACGGGGCCCGGGGCGGCGGAAACCGGCCGTCCCCGGGTCTCGTCGGCGGCGGGTCAGGCCCAGGGGGCCGTCGGGTACCAGGGGATGATCTCGCGGCGGGCGAGCAGCCGTACGTCCCAGTAGAGGAACGTGAAGGCGCCGGCGACGATGAACGCGACAGCGGTCAGGACGGCCAGGCGGCTCGGCCGGGCGCTGAACCAGCGTTGTAGGCGGGAACCGGCGAGCCAGGCCAGCAGCAGGAACAGCACCGCCATGATGACGATGTTGCCCAGGGACTGCAGCGTGAACGCCGCCGCGCCGTAGAGCGGGTTGCCGCTCTCGGCGGCGTCGCGGAACATCTGCCGGAACAAGGCGAAGGGCCGGCCGATCAGGAAGCCGGCGATCAGTGCGCCCATGAACACCATCGGGGCGTTGGGGAACCGGCGGGCGATCCGGGCGAACGGGTCCGGCACGACGCCCAGCGCGGCCAGACCGAGATAGATCATGATGAGCCCGATCGCGCCGAAGACGACCATGGACTGGATGCTCCTCGGGGACAGTCCGCCGGGCGCGTTGGGCGCGGTGGAGAACTGCGGCATCGACGTGCCGACGAGGCCGACGACCGCGCCGTAGGCGGCCGACACCGCGACCATGCCCACCGACATCCAGCCCAACGGCTTCAGCGGTGCGACGATCCGGCTGAACCTGCTGCCCGTGGTGCCGGTCAGCGGGGCCAGGGCGCCGAACGCGGCGATGTTGCAGGCGGTGAACGTGCCCGCGATGCCGGAGACGAAGGCGAACAGGATGCCCGCCGCGATGCCCTGGATGGGCGTCTCCTTGGCGTCGTGGCCGAGCAGCGTGTTGGCGACGTTGTCGCCGATGGTCCGGTCCACGAACTCCGCCGACCAGATGACGGTCAGCAGGAACCCGCCGAGGACGCTGAGGAGGATGATCAGCCCTCGCCGCCGGGGAAAGTGCCCGTTGACGAACGCGGACGTCCCGCTCCGCGCGGGGTCGGGGCTGAGCCGGACGGGCGCGTCGGGTCGCCGGGAAGACCTCTGGGTCTGCGTCACATGCGCTCCTCGGGGTGGGGGAGGGGCCGGTGGGAGGGGGCGTGGGTCGATGTCCGCGTTTCATCATGGGGTGGCCGCCGTCGGCTCGGTTCTTCCATCGTGCGCAATCTCCCGGGCCGTTTCGCCCGCTCCGGGTGCCGGTCAACTCCAGGACGGTCCGGCTGCCCGCCTCCGCCGCAGACGCGTGGATGAAGATCGTCGGGGGCCGGCGCCGCGAAGGACGCGGGGTGTCGTCCGCCCGTCCGGCCTATCGGCGGTCGGGCGACCGGGAAGGCGAACGTGTGACCCTTGTTGCCAATACTTTGCAATAAGCTGGCGGGCGGACGACGACTGCCGCGAGAGGACCAGCCATGCCGGACGCACCCGCCCGGGCCGCCGTGGACGGTCCGCCACACACCCAGGCTGAGCTGGTGATGGCCTGGGGGCGCGGCTGGGCGGTCTCCAGGGACACGCCCACCCCCGTCGCGGTCCCCGGCGGCTTCCGGATCGACGTGGGCCGGCCCGGCCACCGCGTACGCCACGTGCTGCACACCTACGACGCCGACTCGCTCGGGCGGCTCGGCCGGGAGCTGACGGAGCCGGGCACCTGGATCAAGGTCAGCGGGGACCGCGCCGGCCTCCGCGCCGCCCTGCCCGACGCCTGGACGCTGGACATCGCCGGACACCTCATGAGCGCGCCGCTGACCCCGGGCGCGGCCGAGCCGCCCGCACCGTACGCGACGCGGGTCGTCGCCGAGGGCGGGGTCGTCGTCGCGACGGTCCTCGACGCGTACGGGCACAGGGCGGCCATCGGGCGGCTGGCCGCCGCCGGGGAGTTCGGCATCGTCGACCAGGTCGAGACGGAGCCCGCCCATCGGCGGCGCGGGCTGGGCAGCGTCGTCATGCGGGCGCTCTGCGACCACGCGGCGAGGCTCGGCATGCGCACCGGGATCCTCGTCGCCACCGACGAGGGACGCGCCCTGTACCGCGCGCTCGGCTGGACGGCGCGCTCGGACCTGTCGGGGGCGTACCTCAGCGAGGACCCGGGCCCGGCCTGACGTGCTGGACGACGGGCGGAGCCGACCGGTGGACGGCGGCTACGCCGGAACGGCGCTGGGGCACGGCGGTGGCGGGCGGGCGCGGCGGCCCGGTCAGGGGATGGGCCACTCGTGGACCGGCCGGTTGGTGTGCATCAGCGTCACGTAGTGCCGCACCACCTCCCGCAGCGCCTCCGGCCGGTCGAGATGGTCGGCGGACTCCAGCCGGTGCAGGGTCTCCACCTGCCAGCTCGCCCCGTTGCGGCCGGTCAGGCACCGTTGCTCGATGACGCCGAGCAGCCGGTCCCGCTCGACCGGGTCGAGGCCCCATCGGTCCAGCCCGTGGTGGGCCAGCGGCAGCAGCCGGCGCAGCACCAGCTCGGTGACCGGGAGATAGCCGAGGCCGGGCCAGAAGACCTGGGCGTCGATGCCGTAGCGGGCGCAGGCGTTGAAGTTCTCCTCGGCCGCGCTGAACGACATCTGCGACCACAGCGGCCGGTCGGCCTCGGCGAGCGCCCGGACGAGACCGAAGTAGAAGGCGCCGTTGGCCACGGTGTCGAGCACCGTCGGCCCGGCCGGCAGCACCCGGTTCTCCACCCGCAGGTGCGGACGGCCCTTCAGCACGTCGTACACGGGGCGGTTCCAGCGGTAGACGGTGCCGTTGTGCAGCCGCAGCTCGGCGAGCCTCGGCACGTCCCCCCGGGCCAGGGCCTCGGCCGGGTCCTCCGCGTCGCAGACGGGCAGCAGCGCCGGGAAGTAGCGCACGTTCTCCTCGAACAGGTCGAACACCGTGGTGATCCAGCGCTCGCCGAACCACACCCGGGGGCGTACGCCCTGGGCCTTGATTTCCTCCGGCCGGGTGTCGGTGGCCTGCTGGAACAGCGGGATGCGGGTCTCCCGCCACAGCTCCCGGCCGAAGAGCAGCGGCGAGTTCGCCCCCAGGGCCACCTGGATGCCGGCGACCACCTGCGCGGCGTTCCAGTAGTCGGCGAACTGGGCGGGGCTGACCTGGAGGTGGAACTGGGTGCTCGTGCAGGCCGCCTCCGGGGTGATGGTGTCGGCGGTGACCGCGAGCCGTTCCACGCCGTTGATCGCGATCCGCAGGTCCTCGCCGCGGGCGGCGAAGATCTGCTCGTTGAGCAGCGCGTAGCGCGGGTTGGCCGACAGCGTCTCGGCGGTCAGGTGCTCTGGTCGCAGCGTCGGCAGGACGCCGATCATCACCATGTGCGCGCCCACGTCCCGCGCCTTGGTCTCGGCGGCGTTGAGGCTGGCCCGCACGGCCTCCTCGAACTCGCGGGTGCCGGTGCCGGCCAGCCGGCGCGGCGCCACGTTGATCTCGACGTTGAACTGGCCCAGCTCCGTCTGGAAGTCCGGGTCCGCGATGGCGGCCAGCACGTCGGCGTTGCGCATGGTCGGCATCGCGTCGTCGTCGACCAGGTTCAGCTCGATTTCCAGCCCGGTCATCGGCCGTTCGACGTCGAACCGGGACTCCCGGAGCATCTCGGCGAAGACGTCCAGGCACCGCCGTACCTTCTCGCGATAGCGGGCCCGGTCCTCGCGACTGAAGGTCCGTACGCCGACGTCCTCGCCCATGGTCACCGCCCTGTCACCGTTGGTTCCCCTAACCTCGCACGCCCAGGGCGGGCCGGGGAAGACCCGAAGCTTCTTGTACGTACCCAGCCCGGGCCCGCGTGATCCCTGTCGCCTCCGCCCGTCGTGCCGTCGGCGCGGCCGGCGGGGTGGTTAGCATGTGCGGCAACCGGTGGGGGAGTGACGATGCGCGAGAAGATCACCAGGCTCTTCGTGGCGGCGGCGATCGCCGAGGCCTGCTCCTGGCTGGCCCTGCTGATCGGCATGGCCGTCAAGTACGGCCCCCCGGGCAACGAGATCGGCGTGCAGATCTTCGGCCCGATCCACGGCGCGCTCTTCGTCGCGTACGGCCTGCTGGTCCTCGCGATGGCCCGGCTGCACCGGTGGCGGCCCTGGCCCACCCTCGTGGCCCTGGCCTGCGCGGTACCGCCGTTCGCCACCCTGATCTTCGAGCGCTGGGCCGCCCGGCGGGGGATGCTGCGCACCGCGGGCGAGCCGGACCGGCCGCTGACCCACGTCGGCTGACCGGTCAGCCGGCGAGGAAGTCGGCCAGCGCGGCGGCGAGCTGCTCCGGGGCCTCCTCGGCCATGTGGTGGCCCGAGTCGATCGAAGCCACCCGCACGTCGTCGGCCCAGTCCCGCCAGATCGCCGCCGGGTCGCCGTACAGGTCGACCATGTCGTCCCGCTGCGACCAGCAGAACAGCACCGGGCAGGCGATCCGCCGCCCGGCGGCCCGGTCGGCGTCGTCGGCCGCCCGGTCCGGGCCGAGCCCGGCCCGGTAGTCCTCGCACATCGCGTGCACCGTCGCCGGGTCGTGGATGGCCCGGCGGTAGTCGGCGTACGCCTCCTCGCCCATGGCCGCCGGCGACCCGCCGTACCAGGCGTCCGGGTCGGCGGTGATCACCCGCTCCGCCGGCTTGTCCGACTGGCCGAGGAAGAACCAGTGCCACCAGCGGGCCGCGAACCGGGCGTCGGCGCGCGCCAGGGCCTCGCCGATCGGCACCCCGTCGAGCACGCCCAGCCGGCTGACCCGCTCGGGGTGGTCCAGCGCCGTGCGCGTCGCCACGTAGCAGCCCCGGTCGTGCCCGATCACCGCCGCGCGGTCGTGGCCGAGCGCGTCGAGCAGGCCGACCACGTCGCGGGCCATCGCCCGCTTGGCGTACGTGGTGTGCCCCGGGTCGCTCGGCGGCTTCGACGAGGCGCCGTAACCGCGCAGGTCCGGGCAGATGACGGTGTGCTCGCGGGCGAGCAGCGGCGCGACCCGGTGCCAGGTCGCGTGGGTGCGCGGATGGCCGTGCAGCAGCACCACGGGTGGCCCCGAGCCGCCGTGGCGGACCCGCAGTTGGACGTCGCCGACGTCGATCCGCTCCAGCGTGAATCCCTCGAACATGTCCGCCACGGTGCCCGCGGGCGTGCCGCCGGAAACCGCGCCGGCCGTCAGGTCAGCGCGGACCAGGCCAGCACGGCGGCGACCAGCAGCCCGCCCAGCACCGCCTGGAGCAGCAGCGGCGGCCCGAGGTGCGACCACAGGGTGGCGGTACGCGGGGTGAGCAGCTGGCCCGTCGTCAGGTTCACGATCCGCTCGATCTTCGGCGGCAGGTCCGGGTCGCCCTGCGGGCGCAACGTGAGCTGCACGTGGTCCGCCGGGTGCAGGGCGCTCTGCGGCAGGTGCCCGTGCAGCTCGACCTCGCAGAGCCGCCCGGCGGCGTCGCGCAGCCGCACCGGGGTGACCAGGTATTCCGGGCCCTTCTTCAGGTCCTTGAAGCTTCGACGGGCGGCGCCGGAGCCGGCGGAGAACAGGGAGCGGGCCAGCGCCATCAGCAGGCCGGCGATCCCGGCCGCCACGAGCACCGCGACCAGCACCGGCTGGCCGATGCGCACCTCGCGCGGGTAGCCGTCCATCAGCCGGACGATCCGCCCCGTGACGATCCGGCCGGTCGGATGGACGATCCGCCGGATGTGCAGGTCGCTGTCCATCTCCACCACCCAGAGTCCGGTTGAGTTCACTCATGGTATCGGTCGTCCGGGTTGAACGACATGAATGAAATGCGGTCACGCGCTCGCGGCGGCCAGGTGACAACCGCAGCGGCACGGGTAAGCGGGGGGCCGAGCTGGAAAGGGGTCGAGCATGCAGCTGTCCTTCCTGCGCCCGCTCTACGACCGGCCGGGGCCGTGGGTCTCGGTGTACCTGGACGCGTCCGCCAACGTCGAGGACGCCCACGCGGCGCTCGATCTGCGCTGGCGCGGCCTGCGTGACCAACTTCAACAGCAGCGCGCCGACGTGGACACCATCGACGCCGTCGAACGCGTCGTGCGGGGCCACGATCCGATGCCCGGCGGCTACGGGCTGGCGGTCTTCGGCGCCCGGGGCCGGGTGGTGCTGTCGGAGTACCTCTCCGCCCCGCCGCTGCGGGACCTCGCCGCGTACACCTCGTTGCCGCACGTGATGCCCATGCTGGCGCAACGCGGCGAGCAGGTGGCCTGGGTGCGCGTGCTGGCCGACCGGACCGGCGCCGACGCCATGGCGATCAGCGCCGGCGGCGTGCCGCGCCGGGCCCACGTGAGCGGCCGGGAGGACTTCCAGCTGCGCCGGGTGCAGCCCGGCGGCTGGTCGCAGTCGCACCACCAGCGGGCCGCCATGGAGGCCTGGCACCACAACGCGGGCGACGTCACCGCCGCCACGGTGGAGCTGGCCGAGAAGGTCGGCGCGGAGGTCGTGGTGGTCGCCGGCGACGTGCGCGCCACCGGCGTGATCGCCGCCCAGATGCCGGAACGCTGGCAGGACCTGATGGTGCGCACCGACGCCGGGTCCCGGGGCGGCGGCGCCGACCAGAGCCTGCTCGACGACCTCACCGTGCAGACCATCGCCGAGGTGGCCGACCAGCGGATCACCGCCGTGCTGGACCGGTTCGGCATGCAGGAGGACGTCGGCGCCGGGCTGGACGCCGTGGTGTCCGCCCTGCAACGCAACCAGGTCGAGACGATGCTCATCGTCGACGACCCGTCCGCCACCGGGGAACTCTGGATCGGGCCGGACCCGACCGAGATCGCCACCGACCCGGGGCAGCTCGCCGCCATGTCCGTACGCGACCCGGAGAAGGTCCGCGCCGACGCCGCCCTCGTGCGCGCGCTGGTCGGCACCGACGCCGAGCTGACCGTGCTGGGCCCGGACGAGGCGCCGGAGCTGACCGACGGCGTCGGCGCGGTGCTGCGCTACGTCGACACCGGCACGCCGGGGCGTGGCGATGGCTGAGCGTACGGTGGCCGACCTGGTGGTCGAGCGACTGCGCGCCTGGCGGGTGCCCCGCGTCTTCGGCTACCCCGGGGAGGCCATCGCCCCGGTGCTCGAGGCGCTGGACGCCTCGGGCGGTGACCCGGCGTTCGTGCCGGCCCGCCACGAGGAGACCGCCTCCTACATGGCCACCGGGCACGCCAAGTTCACCGGCGGGATCGGCGTCTGCCTGGCCACCCAGGGGCCCAGCGCCGTCCAGCTTCTCAACGGCCTCTACGACGCCAAGCTGGACAGCAAGCCGGTGGTGGCGATCGTCGGCGAGGACGTCTCCGGCCCGCTCGGCGGCGCCCACCAGGAGATCGGGCTGAGCCGGCTGTTCGCCGACGTGTGCAACCAGTTCGTCCGTTACGGCCGGGTCCCCGACGGGGTGCCGGCCCTGCTCGACCAGGCGTTCCGCACCGCCGCCGCCACCCGCAGCCCGGTGTGCGTGGTGCTGCCGCGGCAGTTGCAGGAGGCCACCGTGCCCGACCTGCAGTCTTACGCGGCCGGGGTGCTCTCGGCGACGCCGGGCGAGCCGCTGGCCCGGGTCCTGCCGCACGACGCCGACCTGGACGCGGCCGCCCAACTGCTCGCCAACGGCCAGCGGAGCGCGATCCTGGTCGGCCAGGGCGGCCGGGGCGCGGCCGGAGAGATCGTCGCCCTCGCCGACCGGCTCGGCGCCGGGGTGGCGACCTCGCTGCTGGGCAAGCCGGTGCTCGACGAGCGGCTGCCCTTCCACGCCGGCGTGCTCGGCGAGGTCGGCACCCCGGCCGCCGCCGAGCTGATGGGCGGCTGCGACACGCTGCTGCTCATCGGCACGAACGATCCGTGGACGGACTACTTCCCGATGCCGGGGCAGGCCCGCACGGTGCAGATCGACATCGACGGCCGCCGGATCGGCACCCGCTACCCGGTGGACGTGCCGCTCGTGGGCGACGCCCAGGAGACGCTGCGGGCGTTGCTGGCCCGGGTGCCCGACCGGCCGAACGCCCGGTGGCGGGAGACCGTCGAGGGCTCGGTCGACCGGTGGCGGGCCGAGCGGGCCGACCGCGCCACCGCCCCCGCCGAGCCGGTGAACCCGCAGCTCGTGCTGCACGAACTCTCCACCCGGGTCCCGCCGCGCGGGGCGGTGGCGGTGGACGTCGGATCGGTCATGTACTGGTACGCCCGGCACCTGGAGCTGCCGCCGGGCGTCAACGCGCAGCTCTGCGGCACGCTCGGCACGGTGGGCTGTGCCCTGCCGTACGCCGTGGCGGCCAAGCTCGCCGCCCCGGACCAGCCGGTGCTCGCCCTGCTCGGCGACGGCGCGATGCAGCTCAACGGGCTGGCCGAGCTGATCACCGTGGCACACCACTGGCGGGAGTGGCGTGATCCCCGCCTGGTGGTGCTGGTGCTGAACAACCGGGACCTGTCCGGCATGGGCGGTGGCCGTACGCCGACCGACCCGACGCGCCGCCTGCCCGACGTGCCGTACGCCGGCTGGGCGCGGCTGCTCGGCCTGCACGGGGTGCGGGTCGACCGGCCCGAGCTGGTGGGGGCGGCCTGGGACGAGGCGCTGGCGGCCGACCGGCCCTGCGTACTGGAGGCGGTGGTCGACCCGGCGGTGCGGCTGGCGCCGCCCGAGCCCGCGTTCGCGGACCTGCGCGAGGTGTTCGCCGAGGGCGACGCCGCCCGGCGGGTACGCGACCGGATGCTCGCCGCCGGGGTGGCGGTGGAGGTCGACGACCTCGTTTAACGCTCTGGTCGAGGGGCACTGAGGACGGGCAGTACGACGCTGGAGGTCACCTTGTCAGAGTCCCCGGACCGCCGGTACGGCCCCGCGCCCCTGCCGCAGCCCCGTGGGCCGGTGTCGGCGGCGCTGCTGGACGCGCTGCGGCGGGCGCCGCACGACCTCCCGGCGGGGCTCGGCGCCGGGCTCGCCCCCGCCGACGCCCTCACCGACGAGGACCTCCAGCTCACCCTCTTCTGCTGCTACGAGCTGCACTACCGGGGCTGGCAGGGCATCGACGAGGACTGGGAGTGGCAGCCGTCCCTGCTCGCGCTGCGCGCGTACGCCGAACGGCACTTCGAGGCGGCGGTGCGCGCGCTGGTGGGACCCCTGCCGGCGGCGCTGCCCGGCGGCGTGCCGGCGGCCCTGGCCGACGTGGTCGCCGCCGACGACGGGCCGTCGCTCGCCGGGCACCTGCAACGCCGGGCGTCGCTGGCCCAGTTCCGGGAGTTCGTCACGCACCGCTCGATCTACCACCTGCGCGAGGCCGACCCGCACAGCTGGGCCCTGCCGCGCCTCGGCGGGCCGGCGAAGGCCGCCCTGGTGGAGATCCAGATGGACGAGTACGGCAACGGGCGGCTGGACCGGATGCACGCCGAGCTGTTCCGGGTCACCCTGGCCGAGCTGGGGCTGGACACCGGCTACGCCGCCCACCTGGACGCCGTGCCGGCGGTCACCCTGGCCACCAACAACCTCATGTCGCTGTTCGGGCTGCACCGGCGGCTGCGCGGGGCGCTGCTGGGGCACCTCGCCGCGTACGAGATGACCTCCTCGCTGCCGAACCGCCGGTACGGCAACGGGCTGCGCCGCCTGGGCCTGGGCGAGGCGGCCACGCGCTTCTACGACGAGCACGTCGAGGCCGACGCGGTGCACGAGCAGATCGCCGCGTACGACCTGTGCGGCGGGCTGGTCCGGGTGGAGCCGGCGCTCGCCCCGGACGTCCTCTTCGGCGCCGCCGCCGCGCTGGCGGTGGACCGGCTCTTCGCCGCGCACCTGCTGGACGCCTGGGCCGCCGGCCGCACCTCCCTGCGCGCCACCGCCGCCCCGATCCGCATCGACCTGCGCGACCGCCCGCGCCCCGGCGGCCGACCCGCCGCCGTAGCCTGACCCACCCGGCTTCACCCCACCCCACCCCGCCCGGCAGGGCAGGGCGGGTCAGGGGGTTTCGCGGGTGGGGGCGGCGCGGAAGTTGACGGCCTTGTGGGTGCCGTCGCAGAACGGCTTGAGCGCCGACTTCCCGCAGCGGCACAGGGCCACCGTGCCCCGCCGCGCGTCGATGGTCTCCCCGTCGGGGGTGACCAGGGCGAAGTCGCCCCGGACCAGCAGCGGCCCGTCCTGGTAGGGGGTGATGGTGGCCGCCGCGGGAGTGTCGTCGTCGGTGCGCATGGGCGCTGAAGTGCCCCTTGCTCCGGCACTGAAACCCCTGCTCACCGGCGTGCCGTCGCGGTGCGTGACCGGCGTCGTCACCCGGTTCGGCGGTTCGGCGGTCACCCGCCCGGGATCTTCTGATTGCTCCCGCCCGGTGGGGGATGCCCCGTTTGAACCCCATCGGGACGGGAAGCCGGGCCGCGTGGTGAGCGAACGAGGCAAGGTGGAGCCGGGGCACAAGGTGCGCAAGGGGCTCACGGCCGAGGGTGCCGGGCTGGCGGGCGACCGGGTGGTGGCCGCCGGCAGCGCCGCGCGGGTCCTGGTGGCCGCCACCGCCCGGGCGCTGCGCGGCACCGACTGCGCCGACCTCGGACACCCGGGACACCCGGGGCCGCTGTCGCGGTTCGTCGGCGCGCCCGAACCGGTGCGGCGGGCGGCGGTGATCCGGGCGGCCGGCCGGGTGGCGCTCACCCCCGGCCAGACCGCCGAGGTCGACGCGGGTCGGGTCGCCCGCTGGTTCGCCGAGCAGTACCCGCGCCGCCGCTACCCGGGCGTCCTGATCGGCTCCCCGCACGGCGCGGCCGCGCACCTGGCGATGGCGCTCGGCGTGCCCTGGCTGCCGGCCGGGTTCGAGATGACCGTGCACTGGGCGCAGGGCGCCGTCGACCGGCCGCAGGCCGCCCTGGACCACGGTGCCGCGCTCACCGCCCGTCTCCTCGGCGGCAACGCCGACCTGCACGTCCGCCAGGTGCACTGCCCCGCGAGCCGGGGCGCGCTGGCCGGCGCCACGGTGTCGCTGGCGGCCCGGTGGCGGTCCCTGCCGGCCGCGTACGCGCGGTTCCTGGCCGACCGGCTGGAGCCCGGCGCCCCGGTGCTGCTGCTGCGCGACGCCCGCACCTGGCCGGTCTTCGACTCCGCCCCGGGGCACAGCTTCCAGGTCGGCTGCCCGGGCAGCGGCCTCGACCCGGTCGACTTCCACCCGGACAGCCACGCCCTGCGCCAGGTGCTCCGCTCGGCCGGCGGGGACGGCGCGCACTGGGAGCCGCCGGAGGTGGCCTCGCCGCCCGAGCCGGCGGAACACGGCGTGGAGTCCGGTTTCGAGGCCGGCGTCCAGGAGTGGACCGGCGGGCACGGGCATCCGCTGCACCGGGTCCTCGTGCCGCGGCCGGAGGCGCTCAGCGCCGCGACCGCCGACCTGTACCGGCGCTGGCTGCGCGCCGCCGGCAAGACCGGCGACCGGCTGGTGGTGGAGTGCGGCCGGCTGCTCGACCCGTGGCAGGTGGTGCGGGCCGGGATGGTGCCGTACTGGTGCGAGAACGCCACCCGGCGCAGCGTGGAGGCGGCGGAGTGGTGGCTCGCCGGGAGCGAGCCGTTCAGCTCGGTGGACGTGCTGCCCGAGCCGCCCGGACTGCGGTCGCCAGCGCTGGCCGGGCTGCCGCAGTGGTTGGCCGTCGCCGGCTTCGGGCGCCGCCGGCGGGCGCTGGACCGCACCTCGGCGCGCGGCTACCCGGTCACCTCGGTGCCCACGCGCCGGGCGACGGAGGTGCTGCGGGCGCAGCCGTACGACCTGCCGACGCCGCCGCCGATGACCGTCCCCGAGGCCCTCGCGGCGCTGCGCGACGGCGGCTCCTACCAGGGGTTACTCGTCTGTTGAGTCGGCCCTTTCGAAACATCCTCGCGAACCCCGGGTCCCGTGATTGAGTACCTACGGAGCGGGAACACCGCTGGCTGCGACGGCCTGATCACGCCGTCCGGCGTGGCGCCGTCGCCCGCTGACATCCCAGTCATGTGACCCATTTTCCGGCCCGGGCGTGGTGCGACCACGCGCGCGCACGACCGGTTTCCTGAATCCGGGCGGGGGACCTTCCTGAGGGAGGCGCGGATGTTCGGACAGACCACCACGACCACACCACCTCCGACCGATCGGGGCCTGGAGGACCTCGACGCGGCCGCACTGGCGTACGCGGCGCGGATCGAGGGGCTACCGCCCGAACGACGCCACGAGGCACGTGACGACCTCGTCCGGTTCGCCCTGCCGTTCGCGGGCCGGCTGGCCCGCCGCTACCGGGGGCGGGGCGAGCCGTTGGAGGACCTGGAGCAGGTCGCCCGGCTCGGCCTGGTCAACGCCGTCGACCGGTACGACCCGGAGCGGGGCTCCTTCACCGCGTACGCGGCCATCACCATCGTCGGCGAGATCAAGCGGCACTTCCGCGACCGCACCTGGGGCGTGCACGTGCCGCGCCGGCTGCGCGACCTGATCCTGGAGGTCGGGCAGGCCACCTCCGCGCTGACCAGCGAGCTGTCCCGGGCCCCGACGGTCGCCGAGCTGGCGGAACGGCTGGAGACCCCGCAGGAGGAGATCCTGGCCGCGCTGGAGTCGGCCGCCGGCTACAGCCCGGCCTCGCTGAACGCCCCCGTCGGCGGGGAGAGCTCGGCGGAGTTCGGCGACCTGGTCGGCGAGTCCGACAACGCGCTGGAGTCCGTCGACGACCGGGTGACGGTGAGCGGGCTGCTGCACCGGCTGCCCTGGCGGGAGCGGCGCATCCTGGCCATGCGCTTCTACGGCAACCAGACCCAGGCGGAGATCGCCGCCCGCTTCGGCATCTCCCAGATGCACGTCTCCCGGCTGCTGTCGCGGGCGCTGACCTGGCTGCGCCAGGCGATGCTGGCCGACGCCCCGCCGCCGTGGCAGAACGGGACCGCCGAGTCGGCCGAGCCGGCGAAGACCAGGATCTCGGTGCGGCACAACGGCGACCGGGTGGTCGTGGAGGTCGGCGGGGAGGTCGACCGGGACGGCGCGGACCAGCTCCGCCGGGCGATGCTGGAGGCGGTGACCGGGCAGCCCGCCGAGGTGGTGGTCGACCTGGTGGGCGCCGGTGGCTTCGACGCCGGCGGCATCGCCGCGCTGATGGCGGGCCGCGAGGCCGCCGCCCGCACCGGGGTACCGCTGCGGCTGACCCGCGTCCAGCCGGCCGTGCGCCGCTCGCTCACGGCGGCGGGCCTGGCGGCGGCCCGCGAGGGCTGAGACCACGTACGCGGAAGGGCCGGCACCCCCCGGGGTGCCGGCCCTCTCTCTCGCGTAACGCCCGCTCAGCGCTCGGGCGTGTCGCCAGGCCCGCGCGGATGCCGCCAGCGCTCCCTGGCCGGCGGCTCCCGGTCGGCGCCGGGGCGGGTCTCCTCCGGCTCCTCGGTCTGCTCGAAGCTGGGCCGACGGATCTCGTCCGGCTCGGGGACGTCCACGGGCCGGGCCCCGGACTGCGCCGCGGGCTGGTACGCGGCGGCCTCCCGCGCGCCGTGCGCCCCCTCGGCGGCCGGCGCCTCGGGCACGTGCCTCTCGCGGTGCAGCTCGTCGCGGAGTTCCTGCGGCGGCTTGGTGCTGCGCTGGGGCAGGTCCCGACCGAGGTCGGCGACGAGCGGGCCGTACTTGGCGTCGAAGGCGGGCCGCTCCGAGCGGATGCGGGGCATCCGGTCGAAGTTGCGCAGCGGCGGCGGGCAGGTGGTGGCCCACTCCAGCGAGTTGCCGAAGCCCCACGGGTCGTCGACGTTCACCATCGCCCCGTAGCGCCAGGACTTCCAGGCGTTCCAGATGAAGAAGAGCGTGGACGCGCCGAGCACGAACGCGGAGATGCTGGAGAAGGTGTTCAGGGCGGTGAACCCGTCGCTGGGCAGGTAGTCGGCGTACCGGCGGGGCATGCCCTCGTTGCCCAGCCAGTGCTGGACGAGGAAGGTGCCGTGGAAGCCGAGGAACATGGTCCAGAAGTGGGCCTTGCCGAGCCGCTCGTCGAGCAGCCGCCCGGTCATCTTCGGCCACCAGAAGTAGAAGCCGCCGAAGAGCGCGAAGACCACGGTGCCGAACAGCACGTAGTGGAAGTGCCCGACGACGAAGTACGTGTCGTGGGTGTGCCAGTCCGCCGGCGGGCTGGCCAGCAGCACCCCGGTGAGGCCGCCGAAGAGGAACGTGACCAGGAAGCCGATCGCGAAGAGCATCGGCGTCTCGAAGGTGATCTGCCCCTTCCACATGGTGCCGATCCAGTTGAAGAACTTCACCCCGGTGGGCACCGCGATCAGGTAGCTCAGGATGCTGAAGAACGGCAGCAGCACCTGGCCGGTGGCGAACATGTGGTGGGCCCACACGGTCATCGACAGCACGGTGATCGCGATGGTGGCCAGCACGAGGCCGGTGTATCCGAAGATCGGCTTGCGGGAGAAGACCGGGATGATCTCGGTGATGATGCCGAAGAACGGGATCGCGATGATGTAGACCTCGGGATGGCCGAAGAACCAGAACAGGTGCTGGTAGAGCATCGGGCCGGCGGTCCCCGGGTCGTACACGTGGGCGTTGAGCAGCCGGTCCGCCGCGAGCGCCAGCAGCGCGGCGGCGAGCAGCGGGAACACCAGGATCACCAGCACGCTGGTGAAGAGCATGTTCCAGGTGAAGATCGGCATCCGGAACATGGTCATGCCGGGCGCGCGCAGGGTGAGGATCGTGGTGATCAGGTTGACGGCGCCGAGGATGGTGCCCAGCCCCGAGATCACCAGGCCGATCACCCACATGTTGGCGCCGACGCCGGGGGAGTGCTCCTGGCTGCTCAGCGGCGAGTACGCGGTCCAGCCGAAGTCGGCGGAGCCGCCCGGGGTGAGGAAGCCCCCGAGCACCATCAGGCCGCCGAACAGGTAGAGCCAGTACGCGAGGGCGTTGAGCCGGGGGAACGACACGTCGGGGGCGCCGATCTGGATCGGCACGATGTAGTTGGCGAACCCGAACGCCGCGGGGGTGGCGAACAGCAGCAGCATGACCGCGCCGTGCGAGGTGAAGAGCTGGTTGTACTGCTCGGCGGAGAGGAACTGCAAGTTGGGCCGGGCCAGTTCGGCGCGCATCAGCATCGCCTGGATCCCGGCGACCAGGAAGAAGCCGAACGAGGTCAGCAGGTAGAGCAGGCCGATCTGCTTGTGGTCGGTGGTGGCCAGGAAACGGGTCAGTTTGCCGCCGGGAAGCGCCTTGCGCAGTGGCCCGGGGTAGCCACCGAAGCGTGCCGGCGCCAGGATCGCCGGTCCCCGGTCGCGTGGTTCCGTGGTTACCCGCTTGGGCATGTGACTCTCACCCCGCCAGACGACAGATAGGACGGCGCGGCTACCCGCCCCTCATCCCATGAAACCAGGCGACAGGGGTTATTCAGGCGAGAGTGGTAAATTCTGTCAATTCGCGGGCAGTATGGCCCAGACGACCTTTCCGTCGCCGGCCGGCGCGCTGCCCCACCGCTGGGCCGTCTCGCGCACGAGCATCAGCCCTCGGCCGCCCTCGGCCCGCAGGTCGCCGGCGCCGACCCGGACCGAGGTCCGGCTGCCGTCCGCGACGGCCAGGTGCAGGTACGGCCGGCGCAGGGTCAGCGTCACCTGCATCGGCGTGCCGGCGTGCCGGACCACGTTGCCGACCAGCTCGCTGAGCACCAGCGACGCCGGCCCGACGGCCTCCGGCAGGTTCCAGCGGGCGCACGCGTCGGTGACCAGCTCCCGCGCCCGCCGGCAGGCCTCGGCCACCGGTTCGAGCCGGGCGCGCAGCCGGGGCGCCGCCGCCGCGTTCGCCACCCGGGTCGCCTCGTCGCAGTCGCGCCGCACGGGCACCACCCGGCAGGCGGTCGACTGGGCCAGCCAGGTCGCCGCCTCGGGCGGCGGGGCGCACAGCACGACGGGCACCGCCGGCCAGTCGGCCGCCCGACGGGCGGTCGCGGCGAAGACCGAGAGGGCGAGCCGGTCACGGACGGTGACGTCGGTGAGGTCGACCACGAGGGCGTCGGGCTGGCTGGCGAGGCAGTCGTCCAGCACGTCCCGCACCGTGCGCATGGTGTCGACGCCGAGGTCGCCATGGAGGCGTACGACGGTCACTGGCGACTCGTCGTGCACCTCGCAGGTGATCCGGCTCGGCATCGTGCCCTCGTTTCGCATCGTCGGGGATCTGCGAACTACCCGACCACGCGGAGGGTCAAACCGGACCGGCCTGGGCGCCGCCGCCCCGGCCGGTCACGATGCGTCACCGGCGGGTCCGGTCCCGCGTGGTCAGGATGCCGAGCGCGATCATGCCCAGGCCCAGGAACAGGTGCAGCCAGTTGTCGGCGTTGTTGACCGGGATGAAGTTGGCCGCGCTGTCGTGGTCGATCACCAGGCCGTAGAGCCAGAGCACCAGGTAGATCGCGCCGCCGCCGACCAGGAACGTCCGCGCGCCCGTGACGGTGCGGGCCAGCAGCAGCCCGGCCACCCCGAAGAGCAGGTGGACGATGTTGTGCAGCACCGAGACCTGGAACAGGCCGAGCAGCTTGGATTCGGAGTCGTGCCCGGCGAAGCGCAGGTCGCCGAAGTTGCTGGTGATGCCCGGCACGAAGCCGAGCACGCCGACCAGGAGGAAGACCACCGCCACGGCGGTGGCGGCCCGCCGGACGGGAGCCCTGCCGTCGGCCGGGTTGTGCCGGGCGCGGGAGCGCGCCATGGGACCGGTCACCGCCGTCTCCTCACTGTGCGAGAACGCTGAGTGGATCGCGCCTTCCCGCTGCTCCAGCCGTCAAACCCCGCCCCCCCCGGGGGAGCGCCCCGACCCGCGCGCTCCGGCACGCGACCGGGGCCGGCCCACCGTGACGGCGGGCCGGCCCCGGGGTGCGGATCGCCGGTCAGGCCGGTTGCAGGCGCGGTGCCGCGGCGAGCTGGCGGACCCGCTCGTAGAGGCCCACGTACTTCTCGGCCATCACCGCGGGGGTGAAGCGGACGGCGGCCTCGCGCCGGCACTCGTCCGGATCCAGCAGGCCGGCGGCCAGCAGCAGGTCGCCCAGCTCCTCCTCGTCGGTGGTGAGCAGGCCGGTGCGGCCGTGCTCGATCAGCTCGGGCAGGCAGCCCCGGGCGGTGGCCACCACCGGCGTGCCCAGGGCCAGCGACTCGACCACCGCCGTGCCGCCCGGCTCCTCCCAGCGCAGCGGGAACAGCGAGGCCCGGGCGCCGGCCAGCAGGTCGTCGCGTTCCTGCCCGGCCACGGTGCCCACCCAGCGGACCAGGTCACCGTCGACGTGCGGCGCCACCTCGTCGTAGAAGAACCGGACGTCCGGGTTCTGCCGGGCCTCGTCCCCGGCGGCGGCCAGGTCCTCCGGCCGGTGGTACGGGCCGACCGGCCCGGCGAGCACCAGCGGCACCCCCACCCGCCGGGCGAGGCGCGCGCCCACGTCCTGGCCCTTGCCCGGGTTGATCCGGCCCAGGATGATCAGGTAGTCGCCCTTCTCCGCCCGGGGCCGACGGTCCGCGTCGACGGCGAGCGGGGTGGACAGGTGCACGTGGCCCACCGAGTGCTCCCGCAACGCCCGGGGCGCGCGGGCCAGCTGCGAGGCGGAGACCCCGTTGACCCGGACCCGGTCGCCGCCGTCGACGTTGCCGTAGAGCTCCGGGTGCTTGGCCAGGTCCCAGTGCAGCGTGTGCAGGGCCGGCGGGGCGTCCGGGCCCATCGCGGCGAGCGTCGCCAGGCCGACCGCCTCCACGTGGTCGTGCACCAGGTCGATGTCGTCGCGCGAGTGCAACGCGCGCACCACCCCGTTCAGGTGCGCCTGCGAGATGCCGCAGACCTGGTTGTACGGCCGTTGCAGGGCGTGGAACTGCCCGTCGGGGAAGACGGAGAACTTCTCGTCGACCGGCAGCGTGCTGCTGTCGACCGACGCGAGCACCACCCGTACGCCGAGGCGGCGCAGCTCCGGCACCAGCGTCGCGATCACGTTCTCGATGCCGCCGTAGCCGGGCGGCGGCACGGACAGCCACGGACCGGCGTTCATCAGGACGGTGAGGCTCATGCGGGATTCCTTCCCTCGGCGGGGGCCTGGGCCGTCCGTGCCCGGTCGTTCGCGGTCACGGGGGGTCGCCTGTTCACGCCGCGGCGACCCGTCGGCGGGGGATCCGGTGCCGCAGCTCGGCCAGGGGCGGCCGTTCCTCGACGGAGACGTCGCTGACGACGATCTCCCGGTCCAGGTTCGGCAGGGCGTCGGAGCCGCCGCGCCGGAACTGGGTCAGCAGCGCGGCGGGCATCGCGCCCGGTGCCGCCCAGCCGCGCCGCTGCAGCCGCGACCAGGCGGTCAGCATGATCTGGGCCGACATCCGGCCCAGCGCGGCGGTGTCCTGGTGGCGGTGCTTGCGCTCGCCCAGGTCCACCTGGGCCAGCGCGTCCAAGCCGACCAGCTCGAGCAGGTCGATGAGCATCGCCGTCTCGACCCCGTAGCCGGAGACGAACGGCACCCGCTCCAGCACCTCCCGGCGGCCGGCGTACTCACCGGCGAGGGGCTGCACGAAGCCCGCCAGCTCGGGCCAGAACAGATTCAGCATCGGCCGGGCCATCAGCTCCGTCACCCGCCCGCCGCCGTCGGCCTCCACGCTCGACGCCCCGACCAGCGGGCGGTGGTAGAAGCCCTTCACGAAGTCCACCGAGGGATCGGTCAGCAGGGGACCGATCAGCCCGGTCACGAAGTGCGGGCGGAACTCGCGCAGGTCGGCGTCGATGAACGCCACCACGTCGCCCTCGGCCGCGGCCAGCCCCGCCCAGAGCGCGTCGCCCTTGCCGGTCAGCCGGGGCAGGCCCCGGGTCATCGCGTCCTGGCTGACCACCTCCGCGCCGGCGGCGCGGGCCACGCTGGCGGTGCGGTCGGTGGACCGGGAGTCCACCACGATCAGCTCGTCTACCAGGGCCACCCGCTCCATCAGGTGCTCGCGGATCGTCGACACGATCGCGCCGACCGTGGCCTCCTCGTTGCGGGCCGGCAGGACCACGCTGACCCTGCTGTCCCCCTTGGCGCGGATCAGCCGCCGCGCCGGCCAGTCACCCGCCGACGTGGTGCGGTAGGTGGCCCACGCCTCCACCACCGGTGACACCATCGTTTCCGTATTCCGCACAGGCACCCCCAGATCGTGGCGGAAAAACCTTCCCTGTTTTTCCCACTACCGCACTCGCGCTAACCCGCAGCATGCCTAACAGCTTGATCACGGCAGTGACGTGACCGGGTTCCGCCCTGGTGAACGTTTGGTTGCGGGCACGCGGGGGGAGTGCAGTCGCGAACGCGAAACTGTGGCGAAGGGGCTCTTACATGCGCACGTGCCGGGTGGGACTGGTTGGGGCCGGCGGGGTGGCGCAACGCCACGCCCGGGTGTTGGGCGGCTTCGCGGACGTGGAACTGCTCGGGGTGACCGACGTGGTGCCGGAGGCAGCGGCGGAACTGGCGGACGCGCACGGCGCCCGGACCTTCGGCGACGTCGGGGAACTGCTGGCCGCCGGCCCGGACGCGGTCTACGTCTGCGTGCCGCCGTTCGCCCACGGGCCGGCCGAGGAGGCGGTCGTCGCGGCCGGGGTGCCGATGTTCGTCGAGAAGCCGGTCGCCGTCGACCTGGTGACCGCCGAGCGGATCGCCGACCTGGTGGCCGGGCGGGGGCTGCTCACCGGCGTCGGGCACCACTGGCGGTACCTGCCGGTGGTGCAGCAGGCCCGGGAACTGCTCGGCGACCGTCCGGTGCGGATGGTCAGCGGCGCGTGGTGGGACAAGGTGCCCCCGGTGGCCTGGTGGTCGCGGCGGGACCGCTCCGGCGGCCCCGTGGTCGAGCAGGCCGCCCACGTGCTGGACCTCGTCCGGTGCCTGGTCGGCGAGGCCACCGAGGTCACCGCGTACGGCAACGGCACCCCGCCGCCCGTCGACGGCGCCGACATCGACTCGGTGACCACCGCGACGCTGCGCTTCGCCGGCGGCGCGGTCGGCACGCTCACCGCCGCCTGCGTGCTCGGCTGGAAGCACCGCGCCGGACTGGAGATCCTCGCCGACGGGCTGGCCCTCTCGCTCAGCGAGGACGGCCTGGTCGTGCGCGACGCCGACGGGGAACGCCGCTTCGACGCCGACCCCGAGGCCGCCCGGGTGGCTGTGGACCGGGCCTTCGTCGACGCGGTCCGGGGCGTCGGCGACGACGTCCGCGTCCCGTACGCCGAGGCCCTCGGCACCCAGCGGCTCGCCCTCGCGGTCGCCGACTCCGCCCGCACCGGCCGGCCCGTACGGCTGGACACGCCCGTCGCCGCGCCGCTCGCCGCGGGGGTGACCGTCGATGCGTGACCACGTCGTGGTGGTCAGCGGCCCGGGCCGGGTGGAGCTGGTCGAGCAGGACGCCGCCGAGCTGACCGACGGCACGTTCCGGGTCGAGACGCTGTTCAGCGGCGTCTCCGCGGGCACCGAACTCAGCTACGTCAAGGGCACCAACCCCTACCTCAACGTCACCTGGAACGCCGACCTCGGGCTCTTCCAGCCGGGTGCGGCCAGCACCCCTTACCCGGTGACCCGGCTGGGCTACATGCAGGTCGGCCGGGTGGTGGAGAGCCGTACGCCCGCCGTCGCCGTGGGCACCGTCGGCGCGATGACGTACGGCCACCGCACCGGCTGGGTCGCCGACCCGGTCGCCGAGCGGTTCGTGCCGCTGCCCGAGGACCTCGACCCGCTGCTCGGCGTCTACGTCGCGCACATGGGGCCGATCTGCGCCAACGGGGTGCTGCACGCCGCCGCCGACCTGCACGGCGCCGACGTGCGGTCGCTGGGCGACGGGGTGCGGGGCCGCCGGGTCGCGGTCGTCGGCAGCGGGGTGGTGGCCCTGCTGACCGCCCTGTTCGCCAAGCGGCATGGCGCCGCCTCGGTGGTGGTGCTCGACCCGACCCCGCAGCGGCGGGCCGTCGCCGAGGCGCTGGGCCTGGAGACCCTCGACCCGGAGGCCGACGACCCGGCGGTGGTGCTCAAGACCCGCTGGGCGCACGGACCCGGCGACCGGGGCGCCGACGTGGTGTTCCAGTGCCGGGGGCAGGCGTGGGCGTTGCAGCTCGCGCTGCGCCTGCTGCGCCCCCAGGGCACGGTCGTCGACCTGGCCTTCTACCAGGCCGGCGCGGACGCGGTCCGGTTCGGCGAGGAGTTCCACCACAACGGACTGTCGCTGCGGTGCGCGCAGATCGGCCGGGTACCGCGCGGGCTCGCCCCCACCTGGGACCGGGAGCGCCTCTCCGCCGAGACGATCGACCTGCTGCGCGCGTACGGGGACGTGATCCGCAAGCACCTCGTCTCGGCGGTGGTGCCGTTCGAGCAGGCCCCGGCCCTGCTGACCGATCTCGCCGAGCGGCGCCGCCAGGAGCTCCAGGTGGTGCTGACCGTCTGAGGTCCCCGCGTCGCCCCCCGGCCGGGTGGCGCGGCCCGATACCGTGCCAGCCATGACCGCCGCCGCTCCCGTGACGACCGCCGACGACCCCGCGCCGACCGCCGCCGGCGCCCCGGACGGGAGCGTGGACGACCGGCGGGTCGGCCTGGCCGCCCTGCTGCCGTACCTGCGCGCCCACCGCGGCACCCTCGCCGTGGTGGGCGCGCTGTCGCTGGCCGGCGCGGCGGCGTCACTGGCACAGCCGCTGCTCACCCGCTCGGTGCTGGACGGGCTCGCCGGCAGCCGATCGGTGGGCGGCCTGGTCGCGGCGCTGGTCGCCCTGGTGCTGGTGGCCGCGGCGATCGGCGGGGTGCGGGACTACCTGCTGCAACGCACCGCGGAGGGGGTCGTGCTGGGCACCCGGCGGCGGCTGGCCGGCCACCTGCTGCGGCTGCCGATCGCCGAGTACGACCGCCGCCGCACCGGCGACCTGCTCTCCCGCGTCGGCTCGGACACCACCCTGCTGCGCGCGGTGGTCACCTCCGGCCTGTTCGAGGTCGTCACCGGCGCCGTGATGGTGCTCGGCGCGGCGGGCGCGATGGTCCTGCTCGACCCGGTGCTGTTCGGGGTGACCCTGCTCGGGGTGGCCGCCGGCATCGCCATCGCCGTCGCCTTCGCCCACCGGGTGCGGGGCCTGGCCCGCGCCGCCCAGGAACGCGTCGGCGAGATGACCTCGGCGGTGGAGCGCGCCATCTCCGCCGCCCGGACGATCCGCGCGGCGCGGGCGGAGCGGCGCGAGGCCGACGCGATCGGCGTCAGCGCGGCGCAGGCGTACGCGGCGGGCCTGCGGGTGGCCCGGGTGCAGGCGTTCGTCGGCCCGGCCAGCAGCGTCACCATCCAGGGGGCGTTCCTGCTGGTCCTCGGGGTGGGCGGGGCGCGAGTGGCGGCGGGCGCGATCACCGTCGGCGACCTGGTCGCCTTCATCATGTTCCTGTTCTTCCTGGTCCTTCCGCTCGGGCAGGCGGTGCACGCCTACACCCAGTTGCAGACCGGGCTGGGCGCGCTCCAGCGCATCGAGGAGATGCTCGCCGTGCCGGTCGAGGGGGCCGCCGACCGGCCCGCGCCCGTCCCGGCCCGGGCGCTGCCCGGCGGGGCCCCGGCGTCCGTCGAGTTCGACCGGGTGGGCTTCGGCTATCCCGGCGGCCCGCCGGTGCTGCACGAGGTGAGCTTCACCGTGCCGGCCGGCACCCGCACCGCCCTGGTCGGCCCGTCGGGCGCCGGGAAGTCGACGCTGCTGGCGCTGGTCGAGCGCTTCTACGAGGTCACCGGGGGCGCGCTGCGCATCGACGGGGTCGACGTGCGGGACCTGCCCCGCGACGCGCTGCGCGCCCGGATCGGCTACGTCGAGCAGTCCGCGCCCGTGCTGGCCGGCACGCTGCGGGAGAACCTCCTGATCAGCGCGCCGGAGGCCACCGAGGCCCGGCTGCGCGCGGTGCTCGACGAGGTCAACCTCGGCCACCTCGCCGAGCGCGCCCCCGAAGGGCTGGACGTGCAGGTGGGCGAGGGCGGGGTGCTGCTCTCCGGCGGCGAGCGGCAGCGGCTGGCGATCGCCCGCGCCCTGCTGGCCGGACCGCCGGTGCTGCTGCTCGACGAGCCGACCAGCAACCTCGACGCCCGCAACGAGGCCGCGCTGCGCCGGGCCATCGACGCGGTGGCCGCCCGGCGCACCCTGCTGATCGTGGCGCACCGCCTCTCCACCGTCGTCGACGCCGACCAGATCGTGGTGCTCGACGGCGGCCGGGTGGCGGCCACCGGCACCCACGACGAGCTGACCGGGACCAGCCCGCTCTACCGTGAGCTGGCCACGCACCAGCTCCTGGTGAGCTGAGCGGTCCGGGCCCGCGACCCGCCCGGCGACGACACCCGCGCGGCGGCGCGCCGGGCGGGCCGCCAACACCGGCTCCGGTCGCGTACCGTTGCCGCTCATGGGTGTGTCGCAACGCTTGAAGACCAGGTTCCGCCGGTTCCTCCAGCGCCCGGGGACGACGGTCGACCTGGGGCCGCTGGAGAAGCTGCTGCCGGCCGTCGAGGCGCGCGAGGACGAGCTGTCGGCGCTCGACGACGCCGAGCTGACCGAGGCCGCCGGCAAGGCCACGGGCTACGAGGAGATCTGCGCGATCGGCCGCGAGGCCGCCCGCCGCGGCCTCGACCAGCGGCCGTACGACGTGCAGCTGCTGGGCGCCATGGCGCTGCTCTCGGGCAAGGTCGCCGAGATGGCCACCGGTGAGGGCAAGACGCTCACCGCGACAATCGCCGCCTACGGGCACGTCCGGCTGGGCAACGGCCCGGTGCACGTGCTCACCGTCAACGACTACCTGGCCCGGCGCGACGCCCTCTGGATGGAGCCGGTCTACAAGCTGCTCGGCCTGAGCGTCGGCTGGGTCAACGAGGCGTCCACCCCGCAGGAGCGGCGCGACGCGTACGCCTGCGACGTCACCTACGTCTCGGTAAGCGAGGCCGGCTTCGACTACCTGCGCGACCAGCTCGTCACCGACGTGGAGGACCGGGTGCAGCCGCCGCTGCGCACGGCGATCGTCGACGAGGCCGACTCGATCCTCATCGACGAGGCCCGGGTGCCGATGGTCCTCGCCGGCTCGGTCGCCGGCGAGCAGGACCCGGTGCACGCCGCCGCCGCGCAGGTGCGGGGCCTGCGCAAGGGCAAGCACTACACGGTGGCCGAGGACGGCCGCAGCGTCGCCTTCACCGCCGCCGGCCTGGCCGCCGTCGAGGCCAAGCTCGGCATCGACCTGTACGACGAGGAGCACGTCGCGCAGCTCTCCGCCGTGAACGTGGCGCTGCACGCGCACGCCCTGCTGCACCGCGACGTCGACTACATCGTCCGCGACGGCTCCGTCGAGCTGATCGACGAGATGCGGGGCCGGGTCGCCCAGCGTCGCCGCTGGCCGGACGGGCTCCAGGCGGCCGTGGAGGCCAAGGAGGGCCTCGACGCCACCGCCGAGGGCGAGGTGCTCGGCACCATCGCCGTGCAGGCGTACATCGCGCTCTACCCCAAGGTGTGCGGCATGACGGCGACCGCGGTGCTGGTCGGCGACCAGCTCCGCGAGTTCTTCGGCCTCGAGGTGGCGGTGATCCCGCCGAACACCCCGTGCGTGCGCGAGGACGAGACGGACCGCATCTACGCCACCCGGGCCGAGAAGGAGGAGGCGCTGGTCGACGAGATCAAGCGCCACCACGAGCGCGGGCGGCCGGTGCTGGTCGGCACCCTGGACGTGAAGGAGTCCGAGGGGCTGGCGGCCGGCCTGAACGCCATCGGGGTGCCCTGCGTGGTGCTCAACGCGAAGAACGACGACGAGGAGGCGACGATCATCGCCGAGGCCGGCGCGTACGGCGCGGTGACCGTCTCCACCCAGATGGCCGGCCGGGGCGTCGACATCCGCCTCGGCGGCAGCGACCAGGCCGACCGGGACCGGGTCGCCGAGCTGGGCGGCCTCTACGTCATCGGCAGCGGCCGGCACGACAGCCGGCGCGTCGACGACCAGCTGCGCGGCCGGGCCGGGCGGCAGGGCGACCCGGGCGGCTCGGTCTTCTTCGTCAGCCTGGAGGACGACCTGGTCGCCCGGCACGCCGGCGACGCCGTCCCCGCCTCGCCCCGGATGAACGCCGACGGCCTGGTCACCGACGACCAGGTCGAGTACGCCGTCGAGCACGCCCAGCGGGTCGCCGAGGGCGTCAACCATGAGATCCACCGCAACACCTGGCGCTACAGCGTCGTCATCGAGCAGCAGCGCAAGGCCCTCGCGGAGCGCCGGGAAAGGCTGCTGACCAGCGACGTGGCGGCGCTGATGCTGCTGGACCGGGTGCCGGAGAAGGCCGGCGAGATGGACGAGGACCTGCTCGCCCGGGTCGCCCGCTCGATCGCCCTCTACCACCTCGACCGGCTCTGGACGGACCACCTCGCGGAGCTCTCCGAGGTACGCGAGGGCGTGCACCTGCGCGCCCTGGGTCGGCTCGACCCGCTGGACGAGTTCCACCGGGCGGCGGTGCCGGCGTTCAACAACCTGATCCCGGAGATCGAGCGGCGGACGATCGAGACCTTCGAGGAGACCGAGTTCACCGACGACTGGGAGCCGGACGAGGCGAAGCTGGTGCGGCCGAGCGCGACCTGGACGTACCTCGTGCACGACAACCCGTTCGGCTCGGAGCTGGACCGGTTGATCGCCTCGGTGGGGCGGCGGCTCAGCTCCGCGTCGCGCTGACGCTCCGGGGCCCCTTCCGGCGCCTTCGGGTGCCGGAAGGGGCCCCCTTTTGCGCCGTTTCGATCCCGGTTTGCGAGGGTAGTAGGCCGGGTCCGAGGAGTCGGGAGAGACCAGACGATGGAACACGTGACGGCGCCGGTCGGCCGTGCGGGAGCACGCGCCGGGACGGTGAGGGCTGTGGAGCGGTGAACCTGGAGATGTGGGACCCGACGGTGGAGCGGCTCGGTGTCCTGGAGACCGCCGCCCTGCTGCGCGAGCTGACGGCCGCCCTGATCGCGGTCGAGGACTTCGACGAGGCGCTGGACGCGCTGGTGCGCACCGCCCGCGGGGCGGTGGCCGGCGTGAGCTGGTGCGGCTTCACCGCGCTGCGCGCCGGCGAACCGGCCGGGGTCGCGGCCTCCGACGCGCGCCTGGCGGGGCTGGACGACCTGCGGCACGGCCCCGACTCGCCGGCGATGGACGCGATCCGGCGGCGGGAGATGGTCCTCTCCGACCGGCTGGATCGCGAGGAGCGCTGGCCGTCCTGGACGCCGCGGGCCCGGGAGTTGGGCGTGCACGGGGTGATCTCCGCACCGGTCGACGTCGACGAACAGGTGATCGGGGCGATCAACCTGTACGCCGGCGCCGCCGACCTGCTCACCCCGGGGCACCAGCTCACCGCGATGCTGCTCGCCGAGCACGCCGGGCTGCTCCTCGCGGCGGTTCGCGACCGGGCGCGCAAGGCGGCCGAGGCCGGGGAACTGGACCCCTCGGTGCTCGGCGACGGGGTGATCGGGCAGGCGATCGGCGTGATCATGACCCAGCGCGGCTGCCCGGCCGGCGAGGCGCTCGACGTGCTGCGCAGCGCGGCGTCGTCGCTGGACATCCCCCTGCGGGAGGTGGCCGACCGGCTGGTCGCCACCGTGTCGCGCCCCCGGGACAACTGAACGCTCCGGCCGTCCCGGGCCGGGGTGGCGCCGTGGGCCGTTCGTGGCCGGTGTGACGACCGGGACCTGCGGGACGGCGGTGACCCGCGGGCCGCGTGTCGTTTCGGCGTACGGGCGCCCGGGTAGCACCCTGGACTGGTGACGTGTGCCTACCTGGGGAGGAACCATGCAGAGCCGGCTGCGGGTGCAGGGGCACCCGATCCAACCGATGCTGGTGACGTTCCCGTTCGGGCTCTTCGTGAGCGCGACCGTGTTCGACCTGACCGACGTGCTCGGCGGGCCGGCCTTCCTCGGTGAGGTGGGCTACTGGACGTCTGTGGCCGCGCTGGTCGCCGCCGCGCTGACCGCAGTGGCCGGCATGATCGACCTGTGGGACGTGCCGGTCGACCGGACCCGGCGCACGGCGGTCACCTTCAACCTGGTGAACGTGGCGATGGCCGCGCTGTTCCTGATCTCCTGCCTCGTCCGCGCGGACGCGCCGCAGCGGGGCGCCTCCGTCGTGCTGCTGCTCACCGAGGTGGTGGCCCTGGGCATCGGCGCGGTCGGCGTCGCGCTGGGCGCCCGGCTGGTCCGCCGCTTCGACGCCGGACGCCGGGCCGAGCCCACCACCTTCGACGCGTTCTCCAGCGCCTCCGACTCCACCGTCGACCTGGCCCACCACCGCCCCTGACCGCCCGCCCCGCCCGCCCACCCCGACCGCCCGCCCCGCCCCAGCGGCGCTGCCCCGCCCCGCGGCGTCGATCATGCAGTAGTGGTGGCCGGTAGAGGCCTGTTCGCCCCTTTCGCGTGGCACCACCACTGCATGATCGACGAGGCCGGGGGCGGCTAGCGAGGCCGCGGGGCTGAGGTCGGCTAGCGGAGCTGCGGGCGGGGCCGGGCTGGGGGCGGCTAGCGAGGCTGCCGGCGGCTAGTGGGGGTGGGACTCGGCGTGGTGGGCGGCGAGGACGTCCGCGCCGAAGTCGCTGGCCGGGCGGCGCAGGACGGTGTGCGCGTGGTTGCCGTCGTCGGTGGTGTTGTCGTACTCGATGAGCAGGTCGTCGCCCTGGACGCGGTAGTAGTGGCGCCGACCGGGCACCGTCGGGCCGGCCCAGGCGAAGTGCAGCTGCCCGGACTCCAGCCGACGCGCCTCCCGGACCGCCAGCTCGGGTGGGAGCCGGTCCAGGTAGAGCGCCACGAGCTGGTCCAGCAGGGCCCGCCCGGTGGGCCCGAGCCGGTCGGCGGGCACCCCGAGCGGCTCCAGCGGCCCGTCCACCCGGGCGCGGGTGGCGCTGATGATGTCCCCGGGCGCCTCGTCGGCGACGATCGCCGCCGCCCGGCCCGCCGGGCCCATCGCGTCGAGCAGGGCGCGGGCCAGGTCCTCCTCCACGCCCAGCGGCCGGGAGACCGGGCGGCCGGCGTACCGGACGGTGGCCGGGTTGGCGCCGAGGAAGATCGGGGCGGGGGAGACCTGGTCGGCCACCACGGTCATGCTCACCGAGAGGTGGTGCCCCTCCAGGCGCCATGCCCAGGCGTCGTCGCGGGCCGGGTCGCCGAAGACGGCCACCCAGTAGTCGCCGCTGTGCCGGCCCCGACGCCATCCCTCCGCCCGGTCCAGCACCTCCTCCAGCGCGACGATGGCCATCGCCTGGGCGTACGCCGGTGGGCTCAGCGCGGTGGCCAGCAGCCGGTGCGCGGCCTTGCGCCCGGCGCGGTCCAGGTCGGCCAGGCAGACCCCGGGCCGGGGTCGCGGCCGGTACTCGAGCCAGCGGCGGGCCGCCTCGTCGTCGAACCGGTGGGCGGCCTGGGCGCGGGCGGGTTCGTCCAGCGCGGCGAGCAGCGCCGTGGCGGCGGTGCGCATCTGTTCGGGCAGCGGATCCTCCACCGACCCTGTATACCGGGCGCGGACCGGATGCGCCGGGCGTCGGCGTCAGCCGGTCGGCGCGGCCAGCAGCGCGAGCATCTCGGGCAGGTCGAAGAAGCGGGCGGTCTCCACCGCCGACGGGTTGCCGTGGTGCGGGTCGGCCCCGGCGGCGAGCAGCGCCCGGACGGCCTCGGAGCTGCTGCGGAAGGTGGCGGCGGCCAACGCCGTCTGGCCCCGGTCGTTGGTCCGGGAGTGGTCGGCGCCGCGGGCGAGCAGCGCGGCGACGGTCTCGGCGTGGGCGTGGTACGCCGCGAGGATCAGCAGGGTGTCGCCCTTGTCGTTGGTCAGGTCGATTGGCAGCCCCGCGTCGACGTAGTCGGCCAGTTCGGCGGTGGCCCCGTCGCGGGCCAGGTCGAACATCCGGTGCGCGAACGCCAGCGTCTCCGCGTCGAGTTCCTCACTCACCGGTCCAGGTTAGTCGGACGCTCCCCTGGTACGTTGCTCGGCCGGCGTACCGGGGGAGCGTGCGATGGACGACAGGGTGTACGTGGGCAACGCGGGCGTGGACGGGGCGACGAACGCCGGCTGGCTGCTCGGCCACTTCATGCCGCCGGGCGACGCCCGGCAGAGCGTCGACGTCGAGGTGAAGTGGGGAGTCCATCCGGCGGGGGAGGCGCGCTCCCGGTGGGCCACGCAGGAGCGGCGTACGGCCCTGCTGGTGCTGGTCAGCGGCCGGTTCCGGGTCGAGTTGCCGGACCGCACGGTGGTGCTCGGCGAGCCCGGCGACTACGTGGTGTGGGGGCGGGGCGTGGACCACTCCTGGTACGCCGAGCGCGAGTCGGTCGTGTTGACGGTGCGCTGGCCGTCGATCCCCGGCTACCGGGTGGAACCGCCGGTTCGCCGCTCAACGCGTCCCAGCCTCTGGGAATGCCTACTAAACCAATAGGGTTTGCAGCCTATGCTTGGTCGACGCACCGCCGAACCGCGAGGACCGCCATGCCCGACCGACGCCCACCCGACCTGCTCGCCACCGCCCGGCGGTGGGCCACCGACCCCGCCCGCTGGCCGGTGCCGCTGCGCTTCGACCCGGTCTCCCGCTGGTACGCCCGGCTCGCCCACGAGACCGACCACGAGGTGTGGGCGTTGAGCTGGCTGCCCGGCCAGGGCACCGACCTGCACGACCACGGTGGCTGCGGCGGCGCGTTCCTGGTCGTCTCCGGGGTCCTGACCGAGGAGACGGTCGGCGGGGGCGTGCTCCGCCCGCACCGGCTGCCGGCCGGGTCCGGGCGTCGCTTCGGCCCGCGGCACGTGCACCTGGTGTCCAACCGGGACGACGAGCCGGCGGTGAGCGTCCACGTCTACCGGCCCGCGCTGCGCCGGATGACCAGCTACCGGCTCACCGACGGCCGGCTGCGCGTCGCCGAGGTGGCCGAGGCCGGGGTGGCCTGGTGAGCGCGACGCCGTCGCGCCCGGGTCGCCCGCGACCCCCTGCGCGCCGCCCGCCCCGCGCCGGCGGCCCGCCGTCGTACGTGCACCGTCAGCAACCAGTGGAGGGA
Source organism: Micromonospora sp. NPDC048868 (assembly GCF_043198195.1). NCBI lineage: Bacteria > Bacillati > Actinomycetota > Actinomycetes > Micromonosporales > Micromonosporaceae > Micromonospora > Micromonospora sp. NPDC048868. The sequence continues at coordinate 164,578 of NZ_JBICUN010000012.1, read as the reverse complement.
ACGACCATGCCGCAGAACGACGACCCGCACGCGTGTCCGGCCCCGGTGGCGCCGCCGGGCTCCCGGGGCATCGACGAGATCCTGGCCGCCGCCCGGGCGCGGCTGGACCGGCTGGACCCGGAGCGCGCACACCTGGCGCACCGGCGCGGGGCCCTGCTGGTGGACATCCGCGCGGCCGCCCAGCGGGCCGCCCACGGCACCGTGCCCGGCTCGCTGGTGATCGAGCGCAACGTGCTGGAGTGGCGGTTCGACCCCCGCTGTCCGGCCCGGCTGCCGCAGGCCGTCGGCTACGACCTGCGGGTGATGGTCATCTGCCAGGAGGGCTACACCTCCTCGCTGGCCGCCGCCGCCCTCCAGGATCTCGGGCTGCGCCACGCCACGGACGTCGTCGGCGGCTTCGTCGCCTGGCGGCTCGCCGGCCTGCCCCTGCTCGGCCCCACCCCGCCGCAGCCCACGCCCACCCCCGCGCCCCCGGTGACCGCCGGTCGGGCGCCGTCCTGACCGTCACGCTCCACCGGGCGTGGCGGCACCGCCGCCCAGGAGGCTCCATGTCCGTCGTCGCCATCCCCACCCGACACCACTCGTCCGCGCGCCCCGAGCGGATCGGAGCGGTCCGACCGCGCTCCGCCCCGACCGTCACCATTACCCTCGACCTCGTCCCGGGGTCGGTGAGCCCCCGCCTGGCCCGGCTGCTGGAGCTGATCGGCGAACTCGCCGAGTCGGGGGAGGGGCGGTTGGGTCCCGGCGTCGCCGAGGACCGGCCGGCGGCGCCCCGGCCGGTGCCGGCCGTCGTGGACCCCCAGGCGATCCGGATCGCCACCGGCTCGCGGGTGGTCCACCAGGGCACCCGCGTCATCCCGCTGACCCGCATCGAGTACGACCTGCTGCTGTTCCTGGCGGAGCAGCCCCGCCGGGTGTTCACGCGGCTCCAGCTGCTGAGCCGGGTGTGGGGCTACGAGCACGCGGTGGCGCGCACCGTCGACGTGCACGTCCGCCGACTGCGCGCCAAGCTCGACCCGGACATGCCCGTGGTGACCACCGTCTACGGCGTGGGCTACCGCCTCGCCGACGAGGCCCGGATCGAGATCGAGCACAGTCGCTGACGGCGCCACCCCGCGCGGCGGGGCCCCACCCCGGGCCCCCCCCGCCCCCGGGGCCGGGGCCCCGGGCCCCCCCCGCCGGCGCCCCCCCCGCCCCCCCCGGCCCCGCCCCCCCCCCCCCCCCCGGGCCGCCCCCGCCACCCCC
>NZ_JBICUN010000012.1:0-163325 GCF_043198195.1 Micromonospora sp. NPDC048868 | reverse complement strand
CCGGCCTGGCCGGTGGGCCCCCCGTTCTCGGGGGGGGGCACCCCCCGCGCCCCGGGGCCCCGTATCTCCCCCCCCCGCGGGCGCCGCGGCCCCCCCCCCGGGGGGGGGCCCCCCCCCGGGCCCCCCCCCGTCGCCGTGTCCGGGGCCGCGGTGTCCCGTCGCCGGTACGCCGCGCGGCACCCCGGTCGCGCGCCCACGGACCCCCGGAGGGCCGACGCGATCCACGCTCATCCATTCCCGGCGCACCGCCGCCGACCACCGTGAACCGGGCGGGCACCCCCCTATCGGGTCAACCCGGCGGCTCTGCTGTAATCATCAGGCTTCGTACGCAGAGCGAGCATCCGGCTCCGATGCGTTCGTCAATTGTCACATTCATGCAACGCAGCCGCCCCTTGACCCTCGCCCGGGCGCCGGGAAGCATCGATGGAGCGGCGTCCCGGGCCGTGGGGAGATACCCGGACCAGCCAAGGAGGACCATGTCGGTCAGCCCCGCCTCGTCGCGCGCCGGATGGCATACGTCCCAGCCCGCTGTTCCCGGACGACCCCCGGGGGGCCAGCGTCGTCCCGCCAACACCGCCGCACCGATGCTCACGGTGACCCTGAACATCCCGTTGGCATCCGAGGAGTCGCTGACCGCGCCCGCCCGACGGCTGCTGGAGGCCGCCCGGGAAATGCTGGAACGCGGCGAGGGCACCATCATCACCGCCACCGTCGAACGCCGCCCCGACCCGGTGCCCGCCGGCCGCACGCCGTCGCGCCCGGTCGCCGCCACCATCCCGACCCTGCACATCCTCGCCTCGTCCCGGTCGGTGCTGCGCGACGGCGAGCCGTTGCCCCTGACCCGGCTGGAGTTCGACCTGCTGCTGCACCTCGTCGCCCACCCCCGCCGGGTCTTCACCCGGTTGCAGCTGCTCAACGCGGTCTGGGGCTACGAGCACGCCGGCGTGCGCACCGTGGACGTGCACGTCCGCCGGCTGCGCGGCAAGGTCGGCGTCGACGTCCCGCTGGTCACCACCGTCTACGGCGTCGGCTACCGGCTCGCCGACGACGCCCGCGTCACCATCGACCGCAACGGCTGACACCGCCGGCTGCACGAGCACCGCTCACCGCGCGAGCATCGTCCACCGCGCGCGTTCCGGCCGCGCGGGCATCGTCCACCGCGCGCGTTCCGGCCGCGCGAGCGCCGTCCACCGCGCGCGTTCCGGCCGCGCGGGCACCGGCCGGGCGAGCAGCGGCCGCCGCGTCCCGTTCGGGGCGGCCGGCGGGGCACCATGGTCGGATGCGGATCCGACCCATCTCCCCGGAGCTGCTCGTCGCCGAGCTGACCGAGCGCCTCGCCGGCACCGACGCCCCCGGCCGGCTGCGGGTGGCCGTCGACGGCGCCCCGGCGGCCGGCCCGGACGAACTCGCCGCCGCGCTGGTCGACCCGCTGCGCGCGCTCGGCCGGCCCGCGCTGCACGTACGCGCCGCCGACTTCCTCCGCCCCGCGTCGGTGCGCCTCGAGTTCGGCCGGACCAACCCCGACGCGTTCTACGAGGGCTGGGTCGACGAGCCGGGGCTGCGCCGGGAGGTGCTCGACCCGGCGGGGCCCGGCGGCTCGGGACGGGTGCTGCCCTCGCTGTGGGACGCCACCACCGACCGGGCCAGCCGCGCCGCGTACGTCGACCTGCCGCCCGGGGGAGTCGTGCTGGTCAGCGGGGCACTGCTGCTCGGCGGGAGCCTGCCCTTCGACGTCACGGTCCACCTGGTGCTCTCCCCGGCCGCCCTGGACCGGCGCACCGACCCCGCGCAGCGGTGGACGCTGCCCGCCTTCGCCCGGTACGCCGACGAGGTCGCACCGGCCTCCTTCGCCGACGTCGTGGTCCGCGCCGACGATCCCCGGCACCCGGCGCTGGTGGAGTCCCCGGTGTCGTCCTGACGCCGTGACACGGCGAAAAGTCGTCGGTTTGACGGTCGACGTGCCGGGGTATTCGCTCGGCTCACAAGGCGCGGGTGATCCGCCCGCGCAGACCACCACGGCGCCGGGCGCACCTACCCGGGGCCCCGGCGGATCTTCCAGGCCAGAAAGGCAGGCAGCGATGCTCGTCCACGACACGATCGGTACGGGCCGATCCCAGGCGGAGATCGACCAGATCCGGCGCTCCCTGCAGGCCCGCTACGACGAGCTGTCCGCGGAGTACGAGCAGGCGGTGCTGCAGAGCCAGGTGCTGCGGCTGGTGGAGGTGGGTGACACCGCCGGTGACGACCAGGCTGACAGCGGCACCAAGACGGCGGAGCGGGACACCGCGCAGTCCCTGCTGCGGACCATCCTCGACCGCCGCGCCCAGTACGAGCACGCCCTCACCCGGCTGGAGGAGGGCACCTACGGCTTTTGCGAGGGCTGCACCTCGGCGATCCCCGTCGAGCGGCTGGAGATCTTCCCCTCCGCCACCACCTGCGTGCAGTGCAAGCAGAACCGGGAACGTCGGGCGGCCTGATCCCCGCCAGCGGTTGCCGGTCGGTCCGGACCGCGGCGAGGTCGACCGATGGGTGAGATCAAGGTCGGCACCGCCTCCTGGACCGACCGGACCTTGTTGGACTCCGGCTGGTACCCGCAGACCGCCGACACCCCGGAGAAGCGGCTGGCGTACTACGCCCGCCAGTTCCCGCTGGTCGAGGTCGACGCCACCTACTACTCGCCACCCGCCGAGCGGACGGCGAGGCTGTGGGCCGAGCGCACCCCGGCCGGCTTCACCTTCAACGTCAAGGCGTTCAGCCTGCTCACCGGGCACCCGACCCGGGTCGGCGCGCTCTACAAGGACCTCCGGCCGGACACGGGGAAGAAGAACCTCTACCCGGACGACCTGCCGCCGCAGGCGTACGAGGAGGTGTGGACGCGCTTCCTCGCCGCGCTGGACCCGCTGGTCGAGGCGGGCAAGCTCGGCGCGCTGCTGTTCCAGTTCCCACCCTGGTTCACCATCAAGCGGGACAACAAGCAGTACCTGCTGGAGGTGGCGAAGCGCTGCGCCCCGCTGCGTCCGGTCTACGAGTTCCGGCACGCCTCCTGGTTCGACGGTGACAACGCCGACGAGACCCTCGCCTTCCTGCGCGAGCACCGGCTGGCGTACGTCTGCGTGGACATGCCGCAGGGGCACCGCTCGTCGGTGCCCCCGGTGCTGGCCGCCACCGCGGACCTCGCGGTGGTCCGCTTCCACGGGCACAGCGACAAGTGGACCAGCAAGGACATCCACGAGAAGTTCGGCTACCGCTACGCCGACCGGGAGCTGCGCGACTGGGCGCCGAAGCTGCGCGAGCTGGCCGGCTCCGCCGGGGAGACGCACGTCCTGATGAACAACTGCTACCGGGACTACGCGCAGACCAACGCCGCGACCCTCGCCGGACTGCTCGACGCGGACTGAGCCGGGCGGTTCACCCCGTCGGGGTGAGGGCCGCTCACCCCGACGCCGCGCAGCATGGGCGGTGTGTGCGGCCGACCGTGGCCGCGGCAGGCGACACCACGGAGGTGGGTGGAGATGACGGTTCGGGTGGTCCCGGGTCGACGACGCGGCCCCGTGCTGCACGTCGTCGGGTCGTCCCCCGACGCCCGGTGGGCGCCGCGCCCCGCCCGGGTCGGTCCGACCCGGCAGCCGCGCGGCCCGGTGGGGCCGCCGCGACGTGACGACGACCGACGGTGGGAGACCGACGTACGGGGGTGGACAGATGGCTGAGCAGCTGCATTCCGCGTTCGAGTCCTCGATGGACAAGACCAACATCATCCTCAAGGACATCGAGCAGGCCTACGGCTGGCCCAAGGAGCAACGCAACCAGTCCTACTGCGCGCTGCGCACGGTGCTGCACCTGCTGCGCGACCGGATGCCGGTGCAGGAGAGCGTGGAGTTCGCCGCGCAGCTCCCGGTGCTGGTGCGCGGGATCTACTTCGACGGCTGGAAGCCGTCGGACGTGCCGATCAAGCTCAACCGGGACGACTTCCTGCTGGAGGTCCGGCAGGGCTTCCCGTACGACGCCGAGGGCGGCCCGGAGCGCGTGGTGCAGGTGGTGCTGGACACCTTGCGCCGCCACGTGACCCAGGGCGAGTGGGAGGACGTGAAGGCCACGATGCCCCGGGACCTGGCGAAGATCATTCCCTGACCCGCCGCACGTGCGCGACGGTCCGCGCCACCCAGCGGTGGGGCGGGCCGCGTGCCGTTTCACGCCGGCCCGCTCGGCGTCACCGCGCCCGTGCCCCGGTCCAGCGGAGATCCGGGCACGCGGTCCCTCACCAGAGGTCGAAGTGGAAGACCTCGAAGGCGGTGCCGTAACGGACGCCCAGTCGGGTGCCGACGGGACGGCAGAGCCCTTCGAGGAACTCCTCGGGGTCGAAGCTGCCGTCGCCCAGCCCGCCCAGGTACGCGTCGTGCGCCCGCAGCGAGGCCACGCCCCGCGCGAAGGTGTCGGTGACGTCCACCCCGTGCGCGGCGAGGGGCGAGGAGGCGGCCCAGACCTGGCGCACCCCGTTCCACGGCTCGATCCCGTCGGCGAGCTGCTCCGGGAACACCCACCGGTTGCCGGCGTCGCGGACGGCGTCCAGCACCGCCCGGCCGGTCGCGATGTGGTCGGCCTGGTTGAGGGCGTACGCACCGTCCCAGGTGTCCCGGAAGTTGTTGGTGATCACGATCTCGGGGCGGTGCCGGCGGACGACCCCGGCCAGGGCGCGACGCAGCGGTACGCCGTACTCCAGGACGCCGTCGGGCAGGCCGAGGAACTCCACGGTCTCCACCCCGACCAGGGCGGCGGACTCGCGTTGCTCCCGCTCCCGGACCTCCCTCGCCCGCGGCGGGGGCATCGCGTCGATGCCGGCCTCGCCGCTGGTGACGAGGCAGTAGACGACCTGTCTGTTCTGCGCCGTCCAGCGGGCGACCGCGGCGGCGGCGCCGAACTCCAGGTCGTCGGGGTGCGCCACGATCGCCAGCGCGCGCTGCCACTGCTCGGTCACCGGTTCCAGCGGGCGCGGCCCGGTCGGCTCGGTCATCGCCACCTCCTGCTCGGGCAGCACCATCCTGTCACCGTCGGCGCCGACGGCGCCTGGCGGCGCGAACTACGGCGCCGTCGGCGTCCGCCGCGACGTGCCTGCTGGCGGCCCCGACCGGGCACGGCGAACCGCCGGTGTGAACCGGAAAGGACGTCTACGGTGTGGTTAGAGAAGATCGCGTGTGGGGTACCACCCGCTGCACGACGGACCCCGGCGTAACGGCGGGGCGGCACATCCCTAGGGAGCACCGATGGCACTCAACGACGACGACATGCAGACCAGCAGCGGTGGCGGCCCCGAGGGCCCGGCCGACGGCGGCGCGACCCCGGGCCAGCAGGACGGTGGTGCCGACGGCGGTGCCGACCGCGGTGCCGAGCGTGGCGCCGACCAGGGCGCCGACCAGGGCGCGGAGGGTCCCGCCGACGGCGGTGCGACCCCGGGCCAGCACGACGGCGGCGCCGACGGCAGCGCGGAGGGTCCCGCCGACGGCGGTGCCACGCCGGGCCAGCACGACGGCGGCGCCGACGGCAGCGCCTGACGGATCGCCGTGACCGACATCGACCCGCCGGGCGGCGACGGCCGCCCGGCGGTCCCGTCCGAGGCCGCGGCCGCGCTCGCCCGCTGCGTGTCGGTCGAGCCGGCGAAGTTCGCCGCCGCCCACTGGGGACGCACCCCGCTGCTCTCCCGCGCCGACGAACTGCCCAACCGGGCCGGCTTCACCGACCTGCTCAGCCCCGCCGACGCCGACGAGTTGCTCAGCCGCCGCGGCCTGCGTACGCCGTTCCTGCGCATCGCCAAGGACGGCCAGCTCGTGCCGGCGGCCCGCTTCACCGGCGGCGGCGGTGCCGGCGCCGAGATCGCCGACCAGGTCCTCGACGAGCGGGTGCTGGAGCTGTACGCCGGCGGCGCCACCCTCGTCCTGCAGGGTCTGCACCGCACCTGGCCGGCCCTGACCGACTTCACCCGCGAACTCGGCACCGCCGTCGGGCAGCCGTTGCAGGTAAACGCCTACCTGACCCCCGCCGGCAGCCAGGGTTTCGCCACCCACTACGACACCCACGACGTCTTCGTCCTCCAGGTCGACGGCCGCAAGCACTGGCGGATCCACCCGCCGGTGCTGCCGGACCCGCTGGAGAAGCAGCCGTGGGGTGGCCGGGCCGACGAGGTCGCCGCCACCGCCGACGGGCCCGCCGCGCTGGACGTCGTGCTCGCCCCCGGTGACGCGCTCTACCTGCCGCGCGGCTGGCTGCACAGCGCGCAGGCCCAGGAGTCCAGCTCGCTGCACCTGACCGTCGGCGTCCGGGCGCTGACCCGCTACGCCCTGGTCGAGGAGCTGCTCGCCCTCGCCGCCGAGGACCCGCGGCTGCGCGCCACGCTGCCGTTCGGCACCGACGTCGCCGATCCGGACGCGATCGAGCCGGAGCTGACCGAGACGGTGGAGGCGCTGCGGGACTGGCTGCTGCGGGCCGACCCGGCGGCCGTCGCCGCCCGGCTGCGGCAGCGCGCCTGGCCGGCCGCCCGGCCCGCGCCCATCCGACCCCTGGCCCAGGCCGCGGCGCTGGCGGCGCTGGACGCCGACACCCGGCTCGCCCCCCGACCCGGCCTGCGCTGGCGGCTCACCCCACGGGGCGAGAAGGTCGCGCTGGTGCTGTTCGACCGCACGATCACCCTGCCCGCGTCCTGCGCGCCGGCCGTGCACGCCCTGCTCGGCGCCGGGTCCGTCCGGGTCGGCGACCTGCCGGGCCTGGACGACGACGCCGACCGGATCACCCTGGCCCGCCGCCTCCTGCGCGAGGCGGTGCTGGTCCCCGCCTGACCGGCCGGGGCGGTGCGTGGCGCCCGTACGAGTGGCCGGGCCGTGCCACCTGCGGCACGGCCCGGCCTGCGGGGGCGGGTCGTCCGGCGGCACGGGTCGCCACCGCGAGTCGTCCCGCACGGCTCCGGCACGCGCCGAGGGAGATCCGGCTCAGGCAGGGTCGATGGCGGCCGCCGGACGGACCTCGATCGGCAGGGTGGTCGCCCGGGACAGCTTCTCCGCCCAGCCCAACGCCGCGTCGAGATCCGGCACCGCGATCACGGTGAACCCGCCGACGTGCTCCTTGCCCTCGGCGAACGGGCCGTCCGTCAGGAGCGTCTCGTCGTCGCGGACCCGGACCACCCGGGCGGTGTGCGCCAGCTCCAGCCCGGCGCCGAAGACCCAGACACCGCTGCGGCGCATCTCCTGGTTGACGGCCTCGACGTCCCGCATGATCGGCTGGAGGAACTCCGGCGGGGGCGGGGCGTCCCCGTCGGGCTGGATCACGTTGAGCACGAAGTTCCGCATCGCACACTCCCTCTCGTCGAACGGCCGGCGTGACCCGGCCTCCTCCATCTACACGAACGGCGGGCGGCCGGATCGACGACGCGCTGCGGCAACCTTCCGGCTGATCGGGGAACGGTGGGTCAGCGGCCGGCGACGAGCAGCGCGACCGTGGTCACCAGCCCGGCGACGAGCACGACGGTCATCGGCCGGGGGCCGAGCACGGCGTGCCGACGGTCGGCGAGGACCTTCGCCGGCACCAGACCGACCAGCGGGCCCAGTAGCGTCACCACCAGGGCCAGCACCGGCAGCCCGACGCCGAGCTCGCCGCCGTACCGCTCGCCTGCCGCCCGGGCCGCGCCACCGAGGGCGTACGCGAGCACCGCGCCCGCCACCCCGCACAACGCCAGCAGCGGGTTGACCGAGCCCGGCAGGTCACCCGGCTGGCGGGTGCGGTTGAGCAGGTCCCGCACGCCGGCCAGCAGCGGAGCCGGGTCGCCCGTCGCGCCGGGTACCGGCGCCGGTGGCCCGCCCGCCCGGCGTCCCGAGCCGCCGAGCCGGCCGCGCAGCAGTTGCCACAGGTCGGCGACCTCGGCGTCGACCCGTTCCTGCTCCTCGCGCGCGTCCACCAGCTCCCGCTCCGCGCGCCGCAGCTCGGCCTCCGCCTCGGCGACGGCCCGCTCGGCCGCCGCGCACTGCTGGGCGTGCCAGGTGTGCGCCTCGGCCCGCTGGACGCGCACCCGCGTGCTCAGCTCGGCCAGCCGACGGATCTGGGCCGCGTACGACTCACTGGTCACCGGCTCGTTCATCGCGCCGGCCCGTAGGGGATGATCACCTGGCCGGTGCGGTGCACCGCCCGATCGAAGAACAGCCCCCGCCAGGGGCGGGGATACCAGTCCGGGCCACCGGTGCCCGGATACAGCGACGAACCCAGCTCGCCGCCGTGGGCGTCCAACGCCACCCAGGCGCCGATCTGGTCCGTCCGGGCCGCCGGCCCGCCCAGGTCGGCCCGCATCCGGGCGACGCCCCGCCACCAGGCCAGCACGTGGGTGCGCCGCTCCGGCCCGTCGTGCAGGATCCGCCGCAGCTCCTCCAGCCCGGTGCGCCGGCCGATCCGCGTGGCCAACGCCCCGGACGCCGCGTCGACGGCGAACAGCAGCAGGTAGTGCGGCACGCCCGGCGCACCGAGCCCCTCGGCGGTCTCGGCCATCAGCTCGCCTACCGTCTCCTCGTCGTACCAGGCGGCGTCGTCGGCGAGATCCTCGTAGAGGGACCGGGCGGCCGGGTCGGCGTCCGGGTCGAGGCAGGCGATCGAGAACCGGGCCGTGCCGGGGCGGTGCTGGCGGGCCAGGGAGCGGGCCGCCGCGTCGAGCACCGCGCACGCCTCGTCCACCCGGGTGCCGAGCACCGCCAGGTTGCGGCCCGGAGCCCGGGGCAGCCGCAACGCCGCCGAGCGGGACTGCACGTCGATGATCTCGCCGAGCAGCGCGACCGGCGTACGCGGATGCCCCGTCTCCGGCGCGGCCAGGGCCCGGAAGTCCGGCGCGTCGGCGAGGCGGGGGATCGCGTCGCCGTCGAAGAGCCGGGCCGGGGCGGCGTCCTGGGGGCGCATCCGCCACAGCCGGTGCTGCAACTCGCTCCACGTCTCCCAGTCGCTGGCCGACGGGATCCGGGCCACCTGGTTGCCCTCCGCCATGCCGGACTCCGCGTTGACCACCGCGTGGTGGCGCGGCAGGGACTGGGCGGCGTCGTTGCGCTCGGCGAGGATCCGCAGCGCCTTCGGCAGCGCGATGCGCAACGTGAACTGCGCGACCAGGGCCGGCCGGCCCCACAGCGCCTCGATGCCGCGTACGTCCTGCGAGGCGAGCACCAGGTGGATGCCCTGGGACCGGCCGCGCCGGGCCAGGTCCTCCAGCAGGTCGGCGGCCTCCCGGGCGACCACGTCCCGCCCGGCCAGCAGCATCTGGAACTCGTCGACCACCGCGACGATCCGCGGCCAGTGCCCCGTGGGGTCGACCGCGCGCAGCTCGGCGAGCTTGGTGACCTCGTGCTTCTTCGCGGCGTCGGCCCGCCGCCGCAGCTCCTCGGCGAGGAAGCGCAGCAACGCCAGGCCGAACTCCCGGTCGGTGTTGACGTTGATCCCGACGAGCCGCATGTGCGGCAGCCAGCTCGGGTCCCGCCGGCCCTTGGCGAACCGGGCGAAGGAGACCCCCTCCTTGAAGTCCAGCAGGTAGAACTCCAGCTCGGCGGGGGAGTAGCGGGCCGCCAGCGCGCCGATCCAGGCGAAGATCAGGTTCGTCTTGCCGGTACCGGACGGGCCGCCGATCAACGCGTGCGGCGGGTAGTCGCCCAGGGTGAGCAGCACCGGCCGGCCGTGCGGGCCCTCGCCGATCGGGGCGGTCAGCCCGGTGGCGGAGTCCTCCCGCCACATCTGCTCCACCGGCGGCAGCAGGTCGGTGAACGGGGTCGGGGCGGGGCCGGCGTTGACCCGCGCCGCCACCTCCCGGCAGGTCTCGGTGACCAGGACCGGCGGGGGCGGCGGATCGAGGCGTACGGGCAGGCCGTTCGGCCCGCCGATCCGGGCGCCGTCGGCGTACGCGCCCACCCGGGTCACGGTGGGATCCTCGGGCAGCGACACGCCCCGCACCACCAGGTGCACGCCGCAGGCCGCCCCGGTGCGGACCACCCGGTCGAGTTGGCCGCGTTCGTGCCGCGACAGCTCGTCCCCGCCCAGCAGCACCGCCACCCGCCACGGCTCGGGCCGGCGACCGGTGGCGGCGGCCAGCTCGCGCAGCGAGACGTACTCCCCGGCCAGCACCGTCTCGTTGATCCGGCGGATCTGCTCCACCAGGTCGTCGAGGAGCCGGGCCAGCCCGCCCGGGCCGACGAAGGTGAGCAGCCCGGCCGTGCCGAGGGGGGCGAAACCGGCCAGGCCGCCGCCCAGGTGCTCGGGGTCGTAGCCGACCAGCCGTACGGCGCCCGGATCGGCGCGCCCGACGCCGCGCAGCAGCAGCGCCGACACCACCGCGTCGCAGCCCTCCCGGTCGTCCCCGGTCAGCTCGACGTGACCGGCGTCGAGCAGCGGCACCAGCGCCGGCACCGGTTCGGCGCCGGGGATGCGTACCGTGCCGATGCGCAGCGCGCCCGGCGGTTCGGCCCGCCGGGTCGGGGTCGGGCGCCACCGCGTCCAGTCCGCGGAGGCCGCCCCGGGGGCCTCCCGCTGCGCCGCGTCGGCCGCCCGCCGGGCCAGCTCCGCGATCCGCGCGGCGTGCCGATCGTCGATCTCGGCCAGCCGCCGGTCGCGCTGCGCGCCCACCCGCTCCGGTACGACCGACGCGGCCCGCCGGACCTTCGCCAGCCGCTCCCGGGCCGTGGTCAGCTCGCCCTGCGCGCTGGACAGCCGGGTCCGGGTGGCGCCGAGGGCCTCGCCCAGCATGCCCCTGACCCGGGTGACCAGCTGGCTCCGCCGGTCAGCCATCGACGCCCCGCCCGCGCGAGCCCGGGGTGCCGCCCGACGCCGGCCGGCCCGCGGGCGGGCTCGACCAGACGCGGCCGGCCGATCCGGGCCGTCGCGCGGCGGCCCGGTCCGGTGTCGGGCCGGGCTGGCTGTGCGTCGCCGGCCGGTCGGCCGTCGGGTCGGGCTGGCCTTGTGTCGTCGCCCGGTCCGGCTTCGGGGCGGCCTGGCCGGCGGTCGCCGCCCGCTCCCGGGCCGCGCTCGCCTGGTCGTGTGCCGCCTCCGCCCGCTCCCGGGCCGCGCTCGCCTGGTCGTGTGCCGCCTCCGCCCGCTCCCGGGCCGCCGCGACCCGCTCCCGCGCGGCGGCCACCCGGCCCTTCGCGGCGGCGGCGCGTCGCTGCCACTCGGCGTCGTCGGCCCGGTCGCGGGCCGTCTCCGCCTGCCGGTCCCGCTCGGCGGCGGCGCGTCGCTCCCGGGCCGTCTCGGCCTGCCGGGCCCGCTCGTCGTCGGTGGGCAGGTCCCGGCCGAGTCGGGCCAGCAGCACCCCGGTGAGCACCCCCGCGGTGACGGCCGGGTCGGCGGCGTGCGGCTGCTCCGCCTCGCCGCGCCGGGGCGGGGGCATCCGGCAGATCCGGGTCAGCAGCGTGTCCAGCACCGCGGGGGGCAGGCCGGGCAGCAGGTCCCGCACCCGGCCGTCCAACTCGCGGTGCAGCCGTCCGAGGTCCTCGGCGCGCGGCGGGTGCCCGAGCAGCTCACCGGCCAGCTCGCGCAGCAGCGGCGGGGCGACCGCCGCGAGGCCGAGGCCGACGTCGGCGTGCGCGCGACGCAGCTCGGTGTGCAGCCGGTCGCGGTCGCCGGCGCGGACCCCGCCGACGACCCGGCGCAGCAGCTCCCGGGCGTCGTCGACCTTCTCGTCGGGCTGCTCGGGCGCACCCTCCCGGCCGCCCGTCAGCTCGGCCACCCGTACCGCCCACCAGCGGCGGGGCGTCGCGTCGGCGGCCGGCTCCGGCGCCGGGCCCTCGGGGGCCGCCTCACGCGGCGCGTCGTGCGCGGGCCGGCGCCGCTGCTCCTGCGGCCTGAGGGCGGGGGAGCCGTCGCCGGCCAGCCCGATCGCGGCGAGGTACGCCGAGAGCTGCTCCTGCGCGACGCGCAGCGCGTAGCCGGCGGTCTCGGCGTGCTCGGTGGCGGCGGAGAGCTCCGGCACCCCCATCGGGTCGGCCGACTCCTGGCGGACCCAGCGCAGCCGCTCGGCGGCCAGCCCGAACTTCTCGAGCGCCAGGGCCAGCTGCGCGAGCGGCAGGTCATCGGCGGCGGCGCGGACCTGCGCGCCGACGTCCTCGACGATGGACACGGCCGAGCCTCAGAGCGTCGCGACGTAGAGTTGCGCCTGCTCGACGGCGACGAGTGTCGCGGCGAGGCACTCCTCCAGCTCCTGGCTGGCCTGGGTCAGCGAGGACTGGGCCGCCTCGACGGTCTCGTGCCCGCTGCCCTCCAGCGCGCCGGCCAGGGTCTGCTGCGCCTCGGCCAGCTTCTCCCCGGCCGCCTGCACGGCGCTCTGGCCGTCGCCGATCTGTTGGAGCGCGACATCGATGGCTGCCTTGAGCTCGGCGACGCTCGCCACGGCGAAACCTCCTGGGGGCGGGGAGGCCTCCATTAGAGCCTATCCCTCACGGTGAGAGAACATCCGCCCTGTCAGTGTTCCTGCCCCGCTGACCGGTTGTCGACCGGAAGCGCCGCTAGTCCGATTGACGGGACTACCCGGGCGGGGCCGGCCGGTCCCGCAGCCAGCGCGGCCCGTACACCTCCGCGCCCTGCGCGACGACGCGTCCCCGCAGCTCACGGTCGGCGGTGACGACCAGCCGCCGGCGCCGCGGCGCGGCGGCGACCAGGTCGACGACGGCGTCGTCGCCGGACCCGGGCGCGGCCACCACCCGGACCTCGGCAGTGCCCGGCACGTCCCGCGCCCGGCCCTCCACCACCAGCACCACCTCCACCGGGGGCGGCAGCTGCGGGGGCAGCCCGGCGGCGGCCACCGGGGCCAGCGAGTCGCGTAGCCGGGCGGTCGCGCCCGCGCGGTCCCGCCACCAACCGTCCGGGCGGGACCCCACCACGTTGGCGGCGTCCACGATCAGCAGCGGCATCGTCGGCTCCATCCCGCCAGCCTCCCACCCCCGGCCTGAGGTGCAAGGAAGGGACCCGTTGACAAGGGGCCCGTCCTCACACCTCGCCCGGGGGCCTTCGTGACGGGGCGCGGCGCGGTGGTGGCGTTTGTCGGGCGGACCGCCGGGTAGCCCCTGGCGACCGTCGCGCCCGACTGCGGAGGACAGACATGATGGGACCCGGTGACTTCGGCTCCGACCCCTGGGACGAGTTCCTGGCCCGGTACTTCGGCCGGGGCGAGGGTGGGCGCCGACCCGCGCACCGGGTCGACATCACCCGGCTGATGACCGCCGACGCCAGGGAGATGCTGGCCGACGCGGCCCGCCGGGCCGCCCAACGCAAGAGCACCGACCTCGACACGGACCATCTGCTCTGGGCCGCGCTGCAACGCGAACCGCTGCGCGACCTCGTCCGGCGCGCCGGCGCCGACCCGGACACGCTGCTCAACGCGCTCGGTGGGCGCGGCGACGGCGCACCCAAGGGCGAGGTGCCGCCCAACCTGTCGCTCACCCCCGCGGCCAAGCGGGCGCTGCTCGACGCCCACCAGCTGTCCCGGGCGATGGGCGCCAACTACATCGGCCCCGAGCACATCCTGATGGCGCTGCCGCTGAACCCGGAGTCCCCGGCCGGCCGGATGCTCGCCGCCGGTCGGATCCAGCCCGAGTCGTTGCAGGCGGCCAGCGCCGAGCGCGGGCCGATGACCGGGCCGAAGCCCGACCGCGGCACCCCCACCCTCGACCAGTACGGCCAGGACCTGACCGACCTGGCCCGCAACGACCAGATCGACCCGGTGATCGGCCGGGCCGACGAGATCGAGCAGGCCGTCGAGATCCTGTCCCGGCGGACGAAGAACAACCCGGTGCTGATCGGCGAGGCCGGCGTCGGCAAGACCGCGATCGTGGAGGGCCTGGCGGAGCGGATCTGCGACGGCGACGTGCCGCAGACGCTGCTCGGCAAGCGGGTGATCCAGCTCGACCTGGCCGGCCTGGTGGCGGGAACCCGCTACCGGGGCGACTTCGAGGAGCGGCTGAAGAAGGTCATCGACGAGATCCGGGCGCACCGCGACGAGCTGATCGTCTTCCTGGACGAGATCCACACCCTGGTCGGCGCGGGCGGGGCGGGCAGCGAGGGCGGCATGGACGCCTCGAACATGCTCAAGCCGGCGCTGGCCCGGGGCGAACTGCGGGTGATCGGCGCGACCACGCTGGACGAGTACCGCAAGAGCATCGAGAAGGACGCGGCGCTGGCCCGCCGCTTCCAGCCGGTGTTCGTGCCGGAGCCCACCGTCGACGACACCGTGGCGATCCTGCGCGGGCTGCGCGACCGCTACGAGGCCCACCACCAGGTGCGGTTCACCGACGAGGCGCTGGTCGCCGCGGCCGAGCTGTCCGACCGGTACGTGACCGACCGGTTCCTGCCGGACAAGGCGATCGACCTGATCGACCAGGCCGGCGCCCGGGTCCGGCTGCGCACCCGCACCCCGGCGTCCGACGTGCGGGAGCTGGAGACACAGCTCGAGGAGGTACGCCGGGACAAGGAGCAGGCCGTCGCCGACGAGCAGTACGAGAAGGCGTCCGCGTTGCGCGACCAGCTCGCCGAGCTGGAGGAGCAGATCCGTCGGGCCCGGGGCGACGAGGGCGGCCCGTCGCAGGTGCCGGCCGTCGGGCCGCAGGAGATCGCGGAGGTGGTCTCCCGCGCCACCGGCATTCCGATCAGCCAGCTCACCGAGGAGGAACGCGACCGGCTGCTGCGCCTGGAGGGCCACCTGCACGAGAAGGTGGTCGGCCAGGAGGACGCGGTCACCGCGGTCGCCGAGGCGGTCCGTCGCTCGCGTGCCGGGCTGGCCGACCCGGACCGCCCGATGGGCAGCTTCCTCTTCCTCGGGCCCACCGGCGTCGGCAAGACCGAGCTGGCCCGCGCCCTCGCGGAGGCGCTGTTCGGCGAGGCCGACCGGATGGTCCGGGTGGACATGAGCGAGTTCCAGGAGCGGCACACGGTCAGCCGGCTCGTCGGCGCCCCGCCCGGGTACGTCGGCTACGAGGAGGCCGGCCAGCTCACCGAGGCGGTCCGCCGCCGCCCGTACGCGGTGGTGCTGCTCGACGAGATCGAGAAGGCACACGCCGACGTCTTCAACATCCTGCTCCAGGTGCTCGACGACGGGCGGCTCACCGACAGCCAGGGCCGTACGGTCAACTTCAAGAACACCGTACTGATCATGACGAGCAACCTCGGCTCGGAACTGATCACCGGCGCCCAGCGCGCCGTCGGGTTCGGCACCGGCGCCGAGGGCGGCGAGCAGGAGCGCGACGAGCTGCGTGAGCGGCTGATGCGCCGGCTCCAGGAGAACTTCCGGCCGGAGTTCCTCAACCGCATCGACGAGGTGATCATCTTCCGTCGGCTGGAGGCCGAGCAGCTGCGCCAGATCACCGGCCTGCTGCTGGAGGAGACCCGCCGCCGCCTGCACGCGCAGGACATCCAGGTCCACTTCACCACCGCGGGCGTCGACTGGATCGCCGAGCACGGCTACCAGCCGGAGTTCGGCGCCCGGCCGTTGCGCCGGGTCATCCAGCGGGAGGTGGACAACCAGCTGTCCCGGATGCTGCTGGAGTCGGCGGTCTCACCCGGCCAGAAGATCACCGTGGACGCCCGCGACGGGCGACTCGCCTTCGACGTGACGGCCGGCGAGCGCGGCTACACCCCGGCCACGACGTCCCATCCCCGATGACCGGAGGGCGGACATGAGCGAACCCGAGGAGACCCGGGACGAGAGCGAGCGCACCGATCCGATCGTGGCCCCGCCGACCGCCAACCCCGCCCGGGTGCGGATGCCGCCGGAGGGCGTGGGCCAGCAGGGCGACGACCCGGAGCCGGCGGAGTCCGACCGCCGCCGTCGAGAGGAGGGCTGATGGTACGCGAGCAGCGGCTCGAACCCGAGGTGGAGGTGCTCTGGGACGACTTCCACGCCCAGGTGAACGTCCCGTCGGAGCAGTTGCGGCAGTGGTTGCTCACCCGCGGCTCCGGGGAGGAGTCGTTCGGGCCCGACCCGGACCTCGACCTGCCCGGGATGGGCCGGCGGATCCTGCGGGTGCTGGCCAAACGCAAGGTGGACCTCACGCCGGAGGACATCCGGGTGATGCGGGACGCGATCGACGAGATCCAGTCCCTGCTGGACGAGAAGCCGCCCCGCGGCAACGCCGACGACGAGTGGCGGCACGCCCTGCTCGACCTGGGCCACGACGTCCTCGTCGAACGCTGAGCCGGCGGTAGGGCGGCGCCCGGGAGGACCGGGCGCCGCCCGCCGTGGTCAACCGTGGTCGCTCTCCAGGCTGCCGATCGTCAGGCCCGCGGCGTCGGCCGCCGCCTCGCGGTCGGCGCGCGCCCGCTCCTCGCGGGTCAGCAGGTTGGCGTACTCCGTGACGTCCGCCGGGTCGGGCACCTCGGGCAGGCGACGCAGGAACGCCTCCACGTCGCGGGCGGCGGCGGTGTGCGTGGCGGCGGCCTGCCGGAGGATCTCCCGGTCGTCGGCGGCGGGGTTGGCATCGGTCATGTCCGCCTGATACCCGGCGCTACGCCGTTCGCACCCCGTCGGCCCCGGCGGCCGTCAGCCTCCGGGCCCCGTAGCTCGGGTTGCGCAGCAGCCAGGCCAGGTATTCCGGGTGCGCCGCCAGCGAGTCGGTGTACGCGGCCAGCGCGAACTCCAGCACCAGTTCGGCGTCGCGGGCGGCGGGGGAGTCGGGATGCCAGCCCAGCATCAGCCGCCAGCGCAGCGGCGTCCCGGCCAGCATCCGGGTGACCAACCCGGCGACCGGGCGGAAGGTGGCCTGGCAGAGCGCGATCGCCTCGCCGGAGTCCACCATGTCGATGCAGCAGCGCACGTCGGTCTCGTACACCTTGCGGGGGGTGAAACCGGCGCGGGCGCAGGCGGCGGCGAAGCAGTCGCCGAAGCAGCCGTCGCCGGGCGCGGCGACCCACTGCTCGTGGCTCAGGTCCACCAGGCTCACCTCGGCGTGCCCGGCCAGCGGGTGCTGCTCCGGCAGCAGCACCAGCACCGGGTCGACGGCCACCTCCCGCCAGCTCAACCCGAGCTCGGCGGGCGGGGCCGCGTCGCCGCACACCCCGATCAGCGCGAAGTCCAGCCGGCCGCCCGCCACGAGCTGGGCCAGCTCGTCGGCCGACCAGGAGGCATGGGTGGTGATCTGGGCCGGTGGGGGCTCCGCGGCGAGCCGGTGCACGAGCCGGCCGAGGATGGGGCTGTTCACCCCGCCGAACCGGTAGCGGCGGGGCACGTCCCCGGCCCCGGCCAGCCGCGCCGCCTCGTCCTGCAGGCCCTTCATCGCCGGCAGCAGCACCCGCGCCCGGGCGAGCACCAGCTCGCCCAGGGCGGTCGGGCGGGCGCCGCGGCGGTCCCGCTCGAACAGGGGCCCGCCCAGGGTCCGCTCGATGCGCTGGAGCTGGGCGGTGAGTGCCGGTTGGGCCAGGCCGAGCGTCGATGCCGCCTTGGTCACGCTCCCCGTCTCCGCGATCGCGCAGACCACCCTCAGGTGTCGCAGCTCCAGATTCATACCGTGACGGTATGACCCCGTAGCGGCCGACGGAAGGCCCTGAACGGATCAACGCCTCCCAATGTGTGCCCGATCCGCTCCGGCACGCCGCGCCCGCGCCCGCCGCGGGCTCAGCCCGGCGGCCGCTCGGCGAGGTCGGCCAGGTAGGTGGGTCGGCCGGTGACGGCGTCGCGGACCTTGTCGACGACGCCCACCGCGGGCTCGACGACCCGGTTCCACGGCGGCGTCGCCGGGGTGCCGGGGTGCGGGCGCGTCGGGGCCGCCTCCTCGGCGATCTCCAGCCGGTTGCCGAGGCGGATCAGCTCCTCGGCGCTGGCCACCTCGCGCAGCGCCGCGACGAGCGCGCCCGCCTCCTCGACGTGGCGGTGGACCCGCGCGGCGACGTCGGCGAGTCCCTCGTCGGCGAGCGTCTTCAGGGCGGTCAGCAGGGCCCGGTCGTCCGCGATGGCCCGGTCGATCCGCTCCGCCGCGTCGGGCAGCGCGGCCCGGACGGCGGGCAGCAGGTACTGCTCCTCGGCGGACAGGTGCCGCGACAGCGCCGCCGTGAGCACCTCCAGGCCGCGCTCGGGGGCGGGCTCCGGGCCCGGGTCGGTGAGCCGCCGCAGCAGCTCCCGCAGTTGCCGGTGCTCGGCGTCGAGGATGTCGGCGATGCTGCGGCCGCCCGGCCGGAAGCCCTCGTCCTCTCCGGTCGGCGGCAGCGGTGGCAGGGGAACGGTCATGGTGCCCTCCTCTGTGGCGGGCGGCGCAGGTGGTGGGGAGCGGTCGCGAGCGGCGGTACCCGGCCGCGTCGGCGGCGAAACCGGGCCCGGTCGCCGCCCGTGCCACGTCGTCGGCGTCGATACGCCGGGGCGGGGCGACCGCGGCGGGCCCGTGGGCTGGTATGAAGATGCGATGACGAGCGACGCCGCCTCCGCCCGACCCGACCCCACCGACGAGGTCGTCGACCTCTGCCGTGACCTGCTGCGGATCGACACCACCAACACCGGGGACAACGACACCAGCGCCGGGGAACGCCTCGCCGCCGAGTACGTGGCGGAGAAGCTGGCCGAGGTGGGCGTCGAGTCCGTCATCCACGAGTCGGCGCCCGGCCGGGCCAACCTGGTCGCCCGCATCCCCGGCACCGACCCGAGCCGCGGGGCGCTGCTGGTGCACGGCCACCTCGACGTCGTCCCCGCCGACGCCGACGAGTGGTCGGTGCACCCGTTCTCCGGTGAGCTGCGCGACGGCTACCTGTGGGGCCGGGGCGCCATCGACATGAAGGACTTCGACGCGATGGTGCTGGCGGTGGTGCGGCACTGGCAGCGCACCGGGGTCCGCCCGCCCCGGGACATCGTGCTCGCCTACACCGCCGACGAGGAGGCGGGCAGCGACTACGGCGCGCACTTCCTGGTCGACCGGCACCGTGGGCTGCTCGACGGCTGCACCGAGGCCATCGGCGAGGTCGGCGGCTTCTCGTACTCGGTGAACGACAGCCAGCGGCTCTATCTGATCGAGACCGCCGAGAAGGGCATCGACTGGCTGCGCCTGCACGCGAAGGGCCGCCCCGGGCACGGCTCGATGATCCACGACGACAACGCGGTCACGGCGCTCGCCGAGGCGGTGGCCCGGGTCGGCCGGCACCGCTTCCCCGTGGTGGTCACCGACACCGTCCGGGCGTTCCTGGAGGAGGTCTCCGACCTGCTCGGCGTCGAGCTGGACCCGGAGGACCCGGAGACCGCCATCGCCAAGCTCGGGCCGATCGCCAACATCATCGGCGCGACGATCCGCAACACCGCCAACCCGACCCGGCTCGCCGCCGGGTACAAGGACAACGTCATCCCCGGCCGGGCCACCGCCACCATCGACTGCCGCAGCCTGCCGGGGCAGTCGGAACTGCTGGAGCGGCAGCTGCGCGAGCTGGTCGGTCCGGACATCGTCATCGAGTACCTCCAGCGCCAGCCGGCGCTGGAGACGACGTTCGACGGCGACCTGGTCGACGCGATGTCCGCCGCGCTGCGCGCGGAGGACCCGGGGGCGCGGCCGGTGCCGTACATGCTCTCCGGCGGCACCGACGCGAAGGCGTTCTCGCAGCTCGGCATCCGCTGCTTCGGCTTCGCGCCGCTGCGGCTGCCGGCCGACCTGAACTTCTCCGCGCTGTTCCACGGCATCGACGAGCGGGTTCCGGTGGACGGACTACAGTTCGGCGTGCGGGTTCTCGACCGGTTCCTCCGCACCTGCTAGCCCCCGCCAGGAACCCCGGTGTCCCGGCGGGAACCACTGATCGTGAAGGGACTGACCCACATGACCGACCAGCACGGTGAGCTGGACGCCGCCCTCGAGCGCGTGATCGATGCGGCCCGCCACCACCTGGCCGCCGTCCGCGCCGCACAGGGCCGCGTCGACGACGACGACGTCTGGCAGGCGTACGTCGCGCTCAACAACGCGTCCTTCGCGTACGACGAGCAACTCCTGGACGCCTTCGGCGAGGTCACCCCGTGGGACGTCGAGTCGATCGACCCGGAGGAGGCCGACCAGCGCTTCGGGGCCGCGGAGGGCGTGGAGCCCACCGACCCGCACCCGCGGGTGATCTCGGTGCGCCAGCGGCGCGACTACCGGGTGCCGAGCGTGTCGGCGCTGATCCGCATCGCCGAGGCCGCCCGGCGGGAGGGCACCCCGGCCGAGGACGAGCCGGAGCCCGTCGAGGGGGTCGGCGAGGCGGTGCTGGAGCTGCTCCAGAGCGGTGACGGCTCGCTCGGCGCGCTGGACGTGCCGGAGCTGGAGCCGCTCGACGGCGTGGTGATGGTCAGCGAGGTCGGCACCCCGGTCGACCTGGAGTCGTTCGACGACGACGACTCGGTGGGCCCGTTCCAGCCGGCCGCCGACGACCGGCTGGTCGGCCGGCTCGACGAGCACCCCTTCATGGAGCTCGACGAGGAGCACGACCACGCCCACTAGGCGGTGACGGCCCGCCAGTCAGGCGGCGCAGGCCCGGGGCCCGACCGGACGGTCGGCCCCGGGCCTTGCTGTCGTGGTCAGTACGACAGTCCCGGCTGCGGCTGGTTGACCCGGCGGCGGCGCAGCACCACCTGCCGCGTGCCGTCGCGGTACAGCCGTACCCGCGCCAACTCCCACCCGGAGAACTCCGCCTGGATCGCCAACTGCGCCGCGGCGGTCAACCGGTCGACGTTCGGCGGCAGCCGCAGCGGCGCGTACTCGTAGTCCATGACCTCCATGCTGCCCAGCCCGGGAGGCCTTCGCCACCCCCTCACCGGTGACCCGCGCCGCTGCGAGGCGCGGACGCCCGGCCTCCCGACCATCGCCGAACCGATTGACTTTCGATAGGTTAAGAGCGATAGTCGATGCATGTTCAACGAGCATCGAGCGGTAGCCCCGCTCAGAGTCTTCCTCGTCGTGCTGTTCGGGATCCTGGTCATGCTCCAGACCTTCTCGCTGCCCGGGCAGTTCGCCCACATGGCCGAGGAGTCCCCGGAACAGGCCTACCTCAGGTGGCCGATGACCGCCGTGGCGGTGTTCTGGGTGCTGTGCGTCCAGGTGGTGGTCGTGTCCACCTGGAAGCTGCTCACCCTGGTCAAGCGCGACCGCATCTTCACCGACGCCTCGCTGGCGTGGGTGGACGCGATCGTCTGGGCGATCGTCGCCGCCTGGGTCGTGCTGCTGGGCGTCTTCCTCTACGTCGGCTTCAACGCCACGGACCCCGGGCTGCCGCTCCTGCTGTTTCTGCTGCTGGTGGGCGTCGCCGTGCTGGGTCTGCTGATGGTGGTGATGCGCGCGCTGCTGCGGCAGGCCACGACGCTGCGGACCGACATGGAGGCGGTGATCTGATGCCCATCGTCGTACGCATCGACGTCGAACTGGCGAAACGCAAGATGAGCGTCGGCGAGTTCGCCGAGCGCGTCGGACTCACGCCGGCGAACGTGGCGGTGCTGAAGAACGGCCGGGCCAAGGCCGTCCGGTTCAGCACCCTGGAGGCCATGTGCCGGGTGCTCGACTGCCAGCCCGGTGACCTGCTCGAGTGGGTCGACGAGTGAACCCGCGCGCCACGCCCCGGCCCACCGACCACGAAGCACCCGCCGGCAGGTCCGAGACCCCGGCCGCCACCAGGGAGGCGCCATGACGTACCTGCTCGCCCTCCTCGCCGCCGCGCTCGGCGTCGCCGGCGTCGTGCACGGGGAGGCCGACGACTCGCCCGGCCTCCAGCTCCTGGGCGTCGTGCTCGTCGTCGGCGCGGTCGTGTTCGCCGTGCGGCAGGCGCGGCGCGGCCGGTAGCGGTAGGCCGCCGACCGGCGGTCAGCCGGTGGGCGGGTTCGCCGCCAGCAGGGCGGCCAGCGACGCCGCCCCCAGGGCCAGGGCGCGCGGGGTGCCCGCGTCCACCACCAGCCCCCACGCCGGGTCGGGCCAGTCCGCGAGCAGGTCCGCGCAGGGCACGGCGACGAACGGCACGCCCTCCCCGGCGAACGCGGTCAGCGCGTCGGGGGAGGTGAAGACCGGCAGCAGCGGCGCGCCTGTCGGGTCGGTGACGATCGTCCACGGCACCTCGCGGTCCGGCCCCGGCTCCGCCGCCAGCGGTACGCAGACCGCCGCGGCGGCGAGGATGCCGAGGTAGCCGGGCAGGTCCCGCCGCGTGCCGGCCTCGCTGAGCAGGTCGAGCACGGACGGCGCGCCCGGGTCCGCCCCGCTCCGCGCCTCGTCCGCGGCGGGGCCCGCGGGCGAATCCGCGGGCAGTTCCGCAGGCGACGGGTCGGGCACGTCCCCGGCCCCGGCCCCGGCAGCGGGCTGCTCGACCCCGGCCACGGGCCGCTCGGCTTCGGCAGCGGGGTGTTCTGTTCCGGCCGCGGCGTGTTCGGCTTCGGCAGCTGGCTGCCCGGCCCCGGCCACAGGCTGCTCGACCGCGGCCACGGGCTGCCCGGCTTCGGCGACGGGCTGCTCGACCCCGGCCACGGGCTGCTCGACCCCGGCCACGGGCTGCCCGGCTCCGGCGACGGGCCGCTCGGCTCCGGCCGCGGCGTGCCCGGCTTCGACAGCGGGCTGCCCGGCTTCGGCGGCGGCGTGCCCGGCCCCGGCGACGGGTTCCGCGGCCCGGACGCGGGGCACGGTCGGCTCCGGGCGCACCCGGGGACCGGTGGGCGGGAGGATCTGGCAGGACAGCGCTCGGGGCTCCGTGGTGAGCACCGTGGCGGCGGTCTGCGCCGCGAACCCGCTCCACCAGCGCAGGCCCTCGGCGGTGCGCGGCGTCTCGTACCACCAACCGCCGGCCCCGCGCGGCGCCTGCCAGCCGAGTTCGGCCAGGCGTCGCTCGTCGTAGGGCGGGCAGACCCCGCGGACGGTGTCCCGGCGCACCATCAGGTGCAGCCGGCGGGGGCCGGCGGCGAGCTCCAGGTCGGTGTCGCGGTCGCAGCCCGACAGCGTGTCGTGGAGCCGGGCGACGATGTCTGGCCAGCCCGGCGACGTCATGCCGGCGGCCCCGGCAGGCGGCCGTCGAGCCGGCCGAGCCGTCCCATCGCCTCCTCCAGGCGGCCCAGGGAGGCGAAGTCGCCGGGGGTGCCGAAGATCCCGTTCAGGCCCGCGCCGAGCGTCGCGTCGAGACCCCCGGTGCGCTCTTCGAGCTGCGCGGTCGCCGCCGCGCGGGCCTGCCGGTACGCCTGCAGCACCATGGCCGCGAGGTCCTCGGTGCCCACCCGCAGCGCGGTCGGGGCGAGGCTCAGGTCGGCCAGCTCGCCGGTGGCGTCGACGGTCGCGGTGACCAGGCCGCTGTCGTCGGTGGCGGTGGCGCTCAGCTCGTCCAGGTCGTCGGTGAGCCCGGCGAAGCGGCGTTCGATGTCGGCGAGCCGTCCGGCGAGTGCGTCGAACGCGGACAGCGGGTCAGACATGAGAACCTCCCGTGCGCGGGCCGTCCGGGGTGGCGCCCGGCGGCGGCATGATCGTATCGTCGTCCCGCCGGGCGAGTGGGGGAGGAACGGCGTGCCTGACATCGACGTCGACGTGCAGGCGGTGCGTCGGCTGGAGGCGGCGGCGAAGCGGGTGGCCACCTCGCTGACCGCGCTGGAGAGCCGGATCACGTCTGCGGGGGACATACCGGACGGGGCCTTCGGGCACCTGCCGTTCGTCAGCGACATGCTCCGCGAGAAGTACGCCGAGCAGGTCACCGGGGGGATGGAGCTGTTCCGGTCCGGCCACGACGCGTTCGAGCGGGTCGGTGGCGCGCTGGGCGGGACGGCCGAGGCCTACGAGCGCAACGAGCAGGACATCGACTCCTCCTTCCGCGCCATCGGCGCCGGGATGCCCCGGTGAGTGGGCCCGCGGGCACCGCCGTCGAGCTCTGGAACGGCATCGACAACGCCCTGTCCAGCGTGGACAAGGTGGTCGACAGCGTCTGCCGCACCCTCGCCTGGCCGCTGATCCAGCTCGTCGACCTCGTCGACGGCGAGCCGGCCGCGCTGCGCGCCAAGGCCACGGAGTGGGACGCGCTGGCCGCGCAGGTGCGGGAGCTGGCGATGGGCCACCGCAGCGTGCGCGAGGCCGAGCAGGCCGGCTGGCGCTCCCCGTCCGGTCAGGCGTACGGGCGGCGGTTGGCCGAGGTCGAGCAGCAACTGCTGGACGTCGCTGAGCAGTTCGCCGCCACGGCCGAGTACCTGCGCGGGGTGGCCGACGCGCTCCAGACGGTGCACGACGTCCTGGTCGACATCTGCGTCGAGTTCGTCAACTTCCTGCTGGTGACGCTGGTCACCGCGCTGCTGATGGCCCCGTTCACCGCCGGGGCGTCCTGGGCGGCCGGCGTGGCGCTGGGGGTCACCCGGGGCATGATCGCGCTGACCCGGATGTTGAAGATCATCCGACCGCTGGCGACGCACCTGCAGAAGGTCATCCGGCTGCTGCAACGGGTCCTGCTCCACCTGCGCAAGCTGCGCAACCACCTGGACAAGCTGGTCGACAAGCAGAAGGCGCTGCGCGCCGGCCAGAAGTACGCCGACAAGCGCCGTGCCGCCGGCGCCGCCGACAAGTGGCACCACAAGTTCATGGACCCGGCGAAGGGCACCTGGAAGCTCGGCAAGTCCGGTTCGCCGTTCGACATGAGCACGTTCGAGCGCCTCGGGGCGCTGCGGGCGCACGGCATGGCCGACGGGGCGCGGATGATCGGCCGGGACTGGGCCACCAACCTGCCGTGGAACATCCCGAACTCCGTCGTGCACGGCGTCACCTGGGGCACCGTCGCGATGGTCTCCGGCCTGTCGGTGCCCGGCATGGACCAGGTCGGCGACAAGGTCGACGCGGCGGTGCAGGGCGGCGCCGAGTGGATCGACCAGAATGTCTTCGGGCAGCCGCCGGCACAGCAGCCGGCCGGCAGGTGACGGCCGATCGAGGGGGTGGGGCGTGTCCGAGGGGCGCAGTCGGCTGGGCCGGCTGACCGACGCGGTGCTGGGCGGTGCGCGGGCGGCCCGGGACAAGGCCCGTGAGCTGCGCGACGAGTTCCGCACCACCGACGAGCCCGAGCGCGCCCTGGTGGCGCCCCTGCTGCCCGACGAGGAGATCCGCTACGTCGGCCTGGCGCCGGTCCGGGCCCCGGAGAACCACCGGGCCGGCAGCCAGCTCGCCGACCGGGTCAACGCCGAGCTGGCCGAGGCGCTCGATCCGCGCGCGCTGTTCGGGCTGCTCAACATCGTCAACCCGGTCGCCTGGGTGGACGCGGTGCTGACGCCCGTACGCATCGCCGCCGGCGTCCTGCTGCTGCCCGGCAAGGCCGCCGTGCTCGCCGCGGGCACCCCGGAGACGGCCGAGCCGGAGCCGGCGCCGGGCGGCGCGCCCCGGGAGCCGTTGCCGCTCACCGACGAGCAGGAGGCCTTCCGGGCGCTGTTCCGGCTCAGCCGCTACCGCCCGCTGGCCGACCAGCTCGCCGAGATCGCCTACCGGCGGCGGTACGTCTTCAGCGGCGACCTGGCCACCCTCGCCGGCAGCCTGCTGCTCTTCCTCGAGCGCTACACCGGCACCCCGCTGGCGGTCACCGACACCCACCTGCACCTGCTGCGGATGGGCCGCCGCCCCGACCCCGACCGCGAGGACCGGCGGCGCCCCCAGGTGCTGTGGAGCGTGCCTCGGCGGCGCATCGCCCGCATCGAGTCCGAGCACGGGGCCCGCCTCATGCAGTTCCCGTCCACCATCGTGTTCGACGACGGGTCCTGGATCCGGATCGTCAACCCGGCCACCCGCGACGACCAGTCCCGCTTCCTCGCCGCCGTACGCGACCTGCCCGGCCAGCGCCCCACGGCCTGACCGCGCGCTCGCGCCGCGCGGCGCGGGTCAGCCGTCGCGCTCGGGGTAGCCCACCGGCACCGCCGACACGTCGTCCAGTGCCGTGACGATCTCCTCCGGCAGGGTCATCCGCTCGACCTGGAGCGCGCCGAGCAGCTGCCCGACCGTCCGCGCGCCGAGGATCGGGGCCACCACCCCGGGCCGGTCGCGGATCCAGGCCAGCGCCACCTCCGTCGGGGAGACACCCAGCCCGCCCGCGGCGATGGCGACCGCCTCCACGATGCTGGAGCAGCGGGGCTCCAGGTAGGTGGCGACGAAGCGCTCGAAGTGCGGCGAGGCCGCCCGCGAGTCGGCGGGCCGGCCGTGCCGGTACTTGCCGGTGAGCACCCCGCGGCCCAGCGGCGACCACGGCAGCACCCCCAGCCCGAGGGCCTCGCACGCGGGCAGCACCTCCCGCTCCACGCCCCGCTCCAGCAGCGAGTACTCCACCTGCGCCGCCACCACCGGGGCGCGCCCCGGCCAGGCGGTCTGCCAGGCCGCCGCCCGCGCGGTCTGCCAGCCGGCGAAGTTCGACACCCCGACGTAGCGGACCCGGCCGCTGGCCACCGCGTGGTCGAGCGCCGCGAGCGTCTCCTCCAGCGGCGTGTCGGGGTCGTAGCCGTGCAGTTGAAAGAGGTCGACGTGGTCCGTGCCCAGCCGGCGCAGCGAGGCGTCCAGCGTGCGCAACAGGTGCCCCCGGGAACCGTCCCGACGCCGACCGCTGCCCGGTCGCAGGCCCGCCTTGGTGGCGATCAGCAGTTCCTCACGCGGCACCAGGGAGCCCAGCAGCGACCCGATCACCGACTCGGCGTCGCCGTCGCCGTAGACGTCGGCGGTGTCGATCAGGTTGCCGCCCGCGTCGAGGAAACTCTTCAGCTGGGCGGCCGCATCGTCGGCGTCGGTGTCCCGGCCCCACGTCATGGTGCCGAGCGCGAGCCGCGAAACCGCCAGCCCGCTTCGGCCGAGCGGTCGCTGTTGCATGGGTGAACCTTATTTCGAACGAGGGCCCGCCGATATCCTCGCTCCCGTCAAGTGTGCCGGGCGCGTCGCGTTTCCGACCGTCCGGGCACCGCCCCCGGTGGTGGCGACCGGTGAACGGGTCGACTTGCGGCATTGCGTAACCTGATGCGACCTGTGGTGCGGATGGGGGAGGACCTAGTGCGACTCGGGCTCAGCCTCGGATACCAGACGGCGTGGAGCACACCGGCCGATCACCTGGCTTTCGCCCAGGAGGCGGACCGGCTCGGCTACTCGGTGGTGTGGGCGGCGGAGGCCTACGGCTCCGACTCGCCGAGCATGCTCGCCTGGATGGCCGGGCAGACGGAGCGGATCGACCTGGGCAGCGCGGTGATGCAGATCCCCGCCCGTACCCCGGCGATGACCGCGATGACCGCGGCGACCATCGACGCGCTGTCCGGCGGCCGGTTCCGGCTGGGCCTCGGCGTGTCCGGCCCGCAGGTCTCCGAGGGCTGGCACGGCGTACGGTTCGCCAAGCCGCTGGCGCGGACCCGCGAGTTCGTGGACATCGTGAAGCTGGCCGTCGCCCGCAAGTCCGTCGCGTACGACGGCGAGTTCTACACGCTGCCGCTGCCCGACGGCCCGGGCAAGGCGCTGAAGCTGGGCTTCCACCCGCCGCGCGAGCACATCCCGATCTACCTCGCCGCCGTGGGCCCGAAGAACCTGGAACTGGCAGGCGAGATCGCCGACGGCTGGCTGGCGATCTTCTACGCCCCCGAGTTCGCCGAGGAGCAGCTCGCGTCGGTGCGCGCCGGGCGGGCGAAGGCCGGCAAGGAGCTCGCCGGCTTCGACGTGGTCCCGTCGGTGCCCGTGGTGGTCGGTGACGACGTCGCCACCTGCGCCGAACTGGTCCGCTGGTACGCGGCCCTCTACGTCGGCGGCATGGGCAGCCGCCAGCAGAACTTCTACAACCAGCTCGCCACCCGGATGGGCTACGGCGACGCCGCCCGCGAGGTGCAGGATCTCTACCTGGCCAAGCGGCAGCGCGACGCCGCCGCCGCGGTGCCGCTGGAGTTCATCGACCGCACCTCGCTGCTGGGCCCGAAGGAGCGCATCGCCGAGCGGATGCGGGAGTACGCCGCCGCCGGCGTCACCACCCTGTCCGTGACCCTGTTCGCGGCCGACCGGGACAGCGGCGTGCACACCCTGCGTACCGTCGCCGAGGCGCTGGACCTCTCGGGAGTCGGCGAGTGACCTGGGTCGAGGCCATCGTCCTGGGCATCGTCCAGGGACTGACCGAGTTCCTTCCGGTCAGCTCGTCCGGTCACCTGCGGATCACCTCGGCGATCTTCTTCGACCGGGACGCCGGAGCGTCGTTCACCGCGGTCACCCAGTTGGGCACCGAGGCGGCGGTGCTGATCTACTTCGCCAAGGACATCTGGCGCATCACCCGTACGTGGCTGGTCGGCATCAGGGACAAGTCGGTGCGTTCCAGCCTCGACTACCGGATGGGCTGGTACGTCATCGTCGGCTCGATCCCGATCGGGCTGTTCGGTTTCCTGTTCAAGGACCAGATCCGCACCGCCGGCCGGAACCTGTGGCTGGTGGCGACCACGCTCATCGTGTTCGCGTTCGTGCTGGCGTTCGCCGAGTACTGGGGGCGGCAGACCCGTACCCTGGTGAACTTCAAGATGCGCGACGGCGTGGTGATGGGCTTCGCCCAGGCGATGGCGCTGATCCCGGGGGTGTCGCGCTCGGGCGGCACGCTCACTGCCGGGCTGTTCCTCAACCTCACCCGGGAGGCGGCGGCGCGCTACTCGTTCCTGCTGGCCATCCCGGCGGTGGTGATGTCCGGGATCTTCAGCGTCGGCGACGTCTTCGAGCCGGCGGCGCCCGGCACGTCGGTGCCGAGTGTGGCCCAGATGATCGTCGCCACGATCATCGCCTTCGGCGTCGGGTACGCGGCCATCGCCTGGCTGCTGCGCTACGTCGCCCACCACACGCTGTACGTCTTCGTGCTGTACCGGGTCGCGGTGGGCACCCTGGTGCTCGCCCTGCTGATGACGGGCACCATCAGCGCCACCTGATCCGCCCGCGCCCACCGGCCCCCGTCCCCGCACCGGCCCCCGTCCCCGCACCACCGGACGGGGGCCGGCCCGTGTCCGACCCACCGCCGGCTGTCACTGCCTGCCTAACGCCTTGGCCGCTCTGGCGTCTGGCGCCGCGATTCGCACCCGGACCACTGCCTAACGCCTTGGCCGCTCTGGCGTCTGGCACCGCGATTCGCACCCGGACCACTGCCTAACGCCTTGGCCGCTCTGGCGTCTGGCACCGCGATTCGCACCCGGACCACTGCGTTGGCCGCTCTGGCGTCTGGCGCCGCGATTCGCACCCGGACCACAACTCCGGCGACCCGAAGGCCGACGAGCGCATTCGCTCTCGCCGGATTGTGTGCTCGCCGTCCTCACGTCGAGATCTTGGACGGTTGTCGTCGGGTGTGAGCGGTAACTGTCCAAGATCTGGTGGTGCCGACGGGGTGCCGGCCGTGGGGTGTGGGTGTGTCGTGGTGGATGTGCCGCTGGCCGGCACCCCGTGTTCGGGTGCCGGCCAGCGATCCCCCTTGTGGTGGAAAGTCTGTGTGTCAGCTGTTCCAGTGCTCGGCCACCAGATCGGCGGCCTGCTGCTCCCACTGGGCGTAGTGGTCCGGGTACGCCGACACCTGCACCGTCTGCGCGGCCTTCGTCAGCGGCATGTCCTGCCACCCGTCGACCTGCTTCAGGCCCTTCAGGAACGTGGTGGTGGAGTACTCGGGGTCGGTGATCTGCTCGATGGTGCCCCATCCGCTGGAGGGGCGCTGCTGGAACAGGCCCTGCGAGTCGTGGTCGTTGCGGTCACCGAGGTGACCCAGGTTCTCCAGCTTCGACTCCTGCAGTGCGGTGGCGATCGACACGACGGCGGCGCGCTCGTCCATGCCGGCCTTCTTCGTCGCCGCGATGATCGCCTTCACATTCGCCACCTGCTCATCCGACAGGTCGATACGCGACTGCGCGCCCTGCACACCGTGCGGAATCAGCTTGCCCTTGTCCACGGCCGGCTTGTCAGCCTGCATGGCCACAGCCGCCACGGGCGTGGTGTCGACAGTCGTCGGGGTGCTGTCGGTCATCGGGCCGGCGGCCACACCACCGGCGAACGCGAGACCAGCAATACCGAGAACGCTGTTACGAATGAACGTGTTCATGGGGGACGCTCCATTCGGGGGTTGGCACCACGCACCGAAGGGGGATCGGCTCTGTGTGCGGGTGCAAGCACCGTCCGGCGCTCGATGAACAACGGGGAGCCTCCGGCGTCCTGCCGGAGGAGAGATCAAAGTCGGCCGCGTGGGGCGGAGGGGGATGCCCTGCACGTGGGCCGGGAGCATGTGTAACGACCGGCCGGCCGCCATCATTCCGGGGCTCGGGCCGGGCCACCTGCCCGGGAGGCGGGGCGTGCCCTTGCTCGGTCGTACCCATGGTGTAACGACCCGGGGCCGGCCACGATTCCGCCCCCACGATGCCCCCGGTCACAGCTCGAAACCGGACATGCGCCTCGTTGTCGACTCGTTTCGGGTTGGCGTGGTGCGGGTGGTGGTGGGCGTTCCGGATTGGTGTCGGACAGGGCGGTCGGTCGGGGTGGATTGGCGGCGAAGCCGCGTGTCAGGGAGTGAATCCGACATTACGGGTGTCGGGTGATGTCCGTTGGTGGCCTCCGGGCGTGGTCAACGGTTAGCCGAGCCTGTCGGGCCGGCCCCGCTTGCGAGATCTTGGCAAGGATCGGCCCCTGGAGGGGCACTCTCGTTCCAAGATCTGCCGACGCCGACGCCGACGCCGACGCCGACGCCGAAGCCGACGTGGTGTGGGCGCGGACGCGGCGTGGGCGCCGACGCCGAAGCCGACGTGGTGTGGGCGCGGACGCGGCGTGGGCGCGGGGGCGGCGCGGGAGAAGTGCGGGACAAGTGCGGGCCGTGGGTGTTGCGCCTGGTGTGGGACTGTCATCGTCGATTGGGCGGTCAGCGCCGTCGAGGTGAGTCGGGCCCGGGGCCGTAGCGCGGATGGGGGAGCGCGGGTCATACCGCGCACCGGGGAGGCACCCGTGGCCGGACACAGGTCATAGGGTGGTCCCGTGGCGACCCTTCTGCTTCTGCGACACGGCCGGACGACCGCGAACGCGGACGGCGGGCTGGCCGGCCGCCAGCCCGTCGAGCTGGACGAGACGGGCCGGGCCCAGGCGAGCGCGGTCGGCGAGCGGCTGCGGGCGGTGCCGCTCGCGGCGGTGGTGACCAGCCCGCTGATCCGGTGCCGGCAGACCCTGGAGCTGGCGTTGCCCGGGGTCGCTCCGGTGGTGGAGGAGGGGCTGATCGAGTGCGGCTACGGCGCCTGGGAGGGGCAGCCGCTGAAGAAGCTCGCCAAGGAGCCGCTCTGGCCGGTGGTCCAGCAGCACCCGAGCGCGGCGGTCTTCCCGGAGGGGGAGGCGATGGCGGCGATGGCGGCGCGGGCGGTCACCGCGGTGCGTACGTGGGACGCCCGGATCACGGCGGAGCACGGCCCCGAGGCGGTCTGGCTGGCGTGCAGCCACGGCGACGTGATCAAGGCGATCGTCGCCGACGCGCTCGGCGTACACCTGGATCTGTTCCAGCGGATCGTGGCCGACCCTGCCTCGGTGACGGCGATCCGCTACACGCCGCTGCGGCCGTTCCTGATGCGGCTCAACGACACCGGCGGCGACCTGGCCGGGCTGGTGCCGCCGCCGCGCAAGCGGCGCCGACGGGCGGCGCGGGCGGCCGGCGCGGCCGACTCGGACGCGCCGGTCGGCGGCGGCGCGGGAGCGGGCCGGTGACGGGCCGGCGGCGCCCCGACCCACGGCCTCGCGGCAAGGCGGGGCGGTGCCGGGGCGTGGCCGCCGTCCCTTCCGCGACGCTCGCCCCGGCCGACGAGGAGTCCACGCGCCGGTGCGGGCCGAGAGTCCCGTCCGTGACCGCGCTGCGGCGCGGGCCCGGGGTCTCCCCGGCCGCCACGCCCGGGTACGGCGGCCGGTGTGCCGGGCGCGGCGGGCGCGCGGCGATTCGCGTCGGTGGGGTGCACGGCGCTGTGGCGCGCCGGATAGGGTCGTGGGTATGACCCACCAGGTGCACGCCTTCGAGCCGCCGGAGCGGTTCGTCGCCGGGACGGTCGGGCCGCCGGGGGAGCGCGCGTTCTTCCTTCAGGCGCGCGGCGGTGGCCGGCTGGTCAGCGTCGCGCTGGAGAAGGTCCAGGTGTCGTTGCTGGCCGAGAAGCTTGAGGAGCTGCTCTCCGAGGCACAGCGCCGCTTCGGGGTGGAGCTGCCCGAGCCGGTGGCCGCCGTCGGCGACAACGACCCGCTGGACACGCCCGTCGACGAGGAGTTCCGGGTCGGCACGCTCGGGCTGGCGTTCGACGTCGACACCGCGACCGTGGTGATCGAGGCCATCGCCGTGGGCGAGGCGGAGGTCGAGGTCGAGCTCGGCGAGCCCGACGACGACGACGATGAGGACGCCGAGGACGAGGACGAGGAGCCGGACGAGGACCTCGACCGGCTCCGGGTGCGGCTGACCCCCGAGGCGACCCGACAGTTCATCGAGCGGGCCCGGCGGGTCGTCAACGCCGGTCGGCCGCCCTGCCCGCTCTGCGGCCAGCCCCTCGATCCCGCCGGTCATCTCTGTCCACGCCACAACGGCTATCACCGGTGACGTCGTCGGATCTCCAGCCCCGACAGGACGGCGAGGCCGCGCTCCGCTTGCTGCGTGACGGCCACCTCGACCTGGAGGGGCGGCTCGTCGACGCCTCCAACACCACCCTGCGCGGCATCCTGACCCTCGACGGGGTGACGGCCCGCTGCGTCTACAAGCCGGTGCGGGGCGAGCGCCCGCTGTGGGACTTCCCGGACGGCACGCTGGCCGGCCGGGAGGTCTCGGCGTACGTGGTCTCCCGGGCCACCGGCTGGGATCTGGTGCCGCCGACCGTGCTGCGCGACGGCCCGTTCGGCCCGGGATCGTGTCAGCTCTGGATCGACGAGCCGGAGGAGGCCGAGCCCCTGGTCGGGTTCGTGCCGGCCGACGCGCTGCCGCCCCGGTGGTTCCCGATCGCGGCGGCCCGCGACGACGACGGCACACCGTACGCGCTGGCGCACGCCGACGATCCGCGGCTGGCCCGGCTCGCGGTGCTCGACGCGGTGATCAACAACGCGGACCGCAAGGGCGGGCACGTGCTGGTCGGTCCGGACGACCGGATCTACGGCGTCGACCACGGGGTGAGCTTCCACGTCGAGGAGAAGCTGCGCACGGTGCTCTGGGGCTGGGCCGGGCGGCAACTGCCGGCGGACGCCGTGGAGATGCTCGACGCGCTCGCCGGCCAGCTTTCCGGGGCACTGGGTGCCGAGCTGGCCGAGCACCTGACCATCCGGGAGGTCGCCGAGCTGGCGGCCCGGGTCGACCGGCTGCGGCACACCGGCCTGTTTCCGCAGCCCTCGCAGGACTGGCCGGCGGTGCCCTGGCCCCCCATGTGAGCGCGCCCGGTCCGTCCACGGCGCTGTCATGTTGATCACTGTGGGCCGGGCCTGCCGCGCCGCGCCGGCTGGTTAGGCTGACGGTCATGGACTCTTGGGCGGGACATGAGGTGCCGCGGCTGCCGGGCAGGGGCCAGCCGCTGTCGTTGTTCGACTCGGCGCGGCAGGGCGCCCACCCGAGCGATCCGGCCGGCACCGCGACCATGTACGTCTGCGGCATCACCCCGTACGACGCCACGCACCTGGGCCACGCCGCCACCATGATCGCGTTCGACCTGGTGCAGCGGGTGTGGCGGGACGCCGGCCGGGACGTGCACTACGTGCAGAACGTCACCGACATCGACGACCCGCTGCTAGAGCGGGCCGAGCGGGACGGCGAGGACTGGAAGGTCCTGGCGATGCGGGAGACCGCGCTGTTCCGCGAGGACATGGAGGCGCTGCGGATCATCCCGCCGGCGCACTACGTCGGCGCGGTGGAGTCGATCCCCGACATCGCCGACAAGGTCCTCCTGCTGCTCAAGGACGGGGCCGCGTACCGCCTGGAGGACGGCACCGGTGACGTCTACTTCGACATCGCCGCCACCCCCCGCTTCGGCTACGAGTCCAACCTGACCCGGGAGCAGATGCTGGAGATCTTCCCCGAGCGCGGGGGCGACCCGGACCGGGCCGGCAAGCGCGACCCGCTCGACCCGCTGCTGTGGCGGGGCGCCCGCGAGGGCGAGCCGTCCTGGCCGGGCGGCGAGCTGGGGGCCGGCCGTCCCGGCTGGCACATCGAGTGCACGGTCATCGCGCTCAACCTGCTCGGCGACCGGATCGACGTGCAGGGCGGCGGCAACGACCTGATCTTCCCCCACCACGAGTGCTCCGCCGCGCACGCCGAGCGGCTCACCGGCGCCGCGCCCTTCGCGCAGCACTACGTGCACGCCGGCATGATCGGCCTCGACGGCGAGAAGATGTCGAAGTCCCGGGGCAACCTGGTCTTCGTCTCCCGGCTGCGCGCCGACCAGGTCGACCCGATGGCGGTCCGGCTGGCCCTGCTCTCGGGGCACTACCGCACCGACCGCGCCTGGACCGACGAGCTGCTCGCGACGTCGCTGGAGCGGCTGGCCCGCTGGCGGCGGGCCGCCGCCGCGCCCGCCGGCCCGTCGGGCGAGGAGTTCCTGGCCGGCGTACGCGCCCGCCTCGCCGACGACCTGGACTCGCCGGGCGCCCTGGCGCTGGCCGACGGGTGGGCCGAGGCGACCCTCGCCGGCACCGCCGACGACCCGGCCGCCCCCGCCCTCTTCGCCGCCACCCTGGACGCCCTCCTCGGCATCCGCCTCTGACACCCCACCCGCCCCTCGCCCTTCGCCCCCGCCCGCCGCCCCGCCGTGGCCCCGCCCCTCGCGACGTCGATCATGCTGTTGTGGTGCCCCGCAAAAGGTGCGTAACGGCGGTAGTCGCCCACCACAAGTGCATGATCGACGGGGTGGGGTGGGGCGGAGGGTTGGTCAGCCGAGGACCAAGCCCGGGTCCGGGGTGGGGTCGGGGGTCGGGGCGGGGATCTTGTACTCCTCGGTCAGCGTGGTGACCGGGCCGGGCCAGGTGGCCTGGGCGACCTCGATCGGCTTGCGGTGGCCGTCGTAGGCCACGTGCAGCAGGTGCAGCACGGGGGTGTCGGGGCGGATCTGGAGGATCTCGGCCTCCTCCCGGCTGGGCTGGCGGGCGCTGATGGTGTCGGTGGCGGAGACGTACCGCCGGCCGGTGGCCTCCTCGGCCTCCTGGTAGAGCGGCCGGCCGAACGCCTCGGCGCGCTCCAGCGAGGTGCCGGCGGTGTCGGCGGGCAGGAACCACGAGGCGCCCACCTCGACGGGGGAGTCCTCGGTGCGCACGAGGTGGCGGCGGCAGAGCAGCTCGGTGCCGTCGGCGACCCCGAACGCGTCGGCCACCTCCGGCGGGGCGGGGGCCCTGCCGACGGAGACGAGCTGCTGCCGGTACCGCGCGGCCAGGTCCGTGTGGTAGCCGCGGAAGCCGCCGTAGCGGCCCCGGGAGAGCCGGTTGAGCCGCCGCCGGGTGCCTCGGACGTACGTCCCGGAGCCGGGCTTGGTGATCAGGATGCCCTCGACCCGCAGCTGGTCGACGGCGCGCTGCACGGTCTGCTTCGCCACGCCGAACATCTCGGCGATGGCCGGGATGGACGGCAGCCGCTCGCCCGGTGCCCAGTCGCCGCGGCGGATCTGG
The DNA here is from genome assembly GCF_043198195.1 of Micromonospora sp. NPDC048868. Lineage (NCBI taxonomy): Bacteria > Bacillati > Actinomycetota > Actinomycetes > Micromonosporales > Micromonosporaceae > Micromonospora > Micromonospora sp. NPDC048868. Next base: position 127,827 of record NZ_JBICUN010000012.1, on the reverse strand, counting down.
GTCTTCAGCTGCGCGGCGATCTGCCGGTGCGGGAACTCGGCCGCCCCCGGGTTGATCTGCATACCCGCCTCCTTGATGACAGCTAGGTTCCTAGGATGCCTTAGGGGTGGTGACCGCGCCACCCCGGACACGCAAAAGACCGGCCCCGGACGACACGCGTCCGGGGCCGGTGCGGCAGGGGAGAGTGCTACCAGGAGCCGGCCGTGGGACCGGCGGAGCCGCCGCGGCGGCGCAGGTACTTTTCGAACTCCTGGGCGATCTCGTCACCCGTCAGCGGGGTGATGCCCGCGTCGCCGACGCGTTCCTCCAGCTCGCGCACGTACTCGCCGAGCTCGGCGTCCTGCTCGGCGGCGCTGCGCACCCGCTGCTCCCACTCGGCGGCCTCCTCGGCCAGGTCGGCCATGGGCACCGGCAGGTCGAGCACCTCCTCGACCCGGTGCAGCAGTGCGAGGGTGGCCTTCGGGCAGGGCGGGTTGTTGGCGTAGTGCGGCACGTGCACCCAGAACGAGACGGCGTCGACCTCGGCCTTGTTGCAGGCGTCGTGCAGCACGCCGACGATCCCGGTCGGCCCGTCGTAGCGGGTGGGGGTGAGCTGGTAGCGCTGGGCGGCCTCCGCGTCGGAGGCGCTGCCGCTGATCGGCAGCGGCCGGGTGTACGGCACGTCGGCCAGCAGCGCGCCGAGCACGACGACCCGCTCGACCTCCAGGCTGTGGCAGATCTCCAGCACCTGCTCGCAGAAGGTGCGCCACCGCATGCTCGGCTCGATGCCCCGGATCAGCACGACGTCCCGTTCGGTGCCCTCGGGGCTGGCCACCATGAAGCGCGTCGTCGGCCACTCCACCCGGCGGGTCTCGCCCTCGGCCATGGTGATCGTGGGGCGGCTGACCTGGAAGTCGTAGAAGTCCTCCGGGTCGAGCTCCGTGACCTGCCGGGCCTGCCACACCTGCTCCAGGTGCTCGACGGCGGCGGTGGAGGCGTCGGCGGCGTCGTTCCAGCCCTCGAACGCGGCGATCGCCACGGGGGACCGCAGCACCGGCAGTCCGTCGAACTCGGTCACGCCGTCACCTCACCCTGCTCGTCGGGGGCGGCGCCGGGACCGGACCCGGTCGTCCGCCCGCCGGGCGTGGTGCTGTCGCTGTTGTCCTTCACGTCCGTCAGCCTACGTGTCGGGGCGGGATGCGGCCCGTCGGCCGCGCCGGTCGAGCCCGGCTCCGGCCGGCCATACCACGATGAACCGGACAGCGTGATCCCGCTGACACAATGTGGGAAGGCACGTGCGGGGGAATCCATCGGCCGGCGACGGCACTAACCTGATCCTGTGCGGACCTCATTGCTCGACGTACTGGCAGACCGGATTCTCATCGCCGACGGCGCGATGGGCACGATGCTGCAGGCGGCCGATCTCACCCTGGACGACTTCGAGGGCTACGAGGGCTGCAACGAGGTCCTCAACGCCACCCGACCGGACGTCGTGCGCGGGGTGCACGAGGCGTACCTGGCCGCCGGCGCGGACTGCGTCGAGACCAACACCTTCGGGGCCAACCTGGCCAACCTGGGTGAGTACGACATCCAGCACCGCATCCGCGAGCTCTCCGAGGCCGGGGCCCGCCTCGCCCGGGAGGCCGCCGACGCGTACGCCACCCCCGAGCGGCCCCGCTTCGTGCTGGGCTCCATCGGCCCGGGCACCAAGCTGCCCACCCTGGGGCACGCCGACTACGCGATCCTGCGTGACGCGTACCAGGAGAACGCCGAGGGCCTGATCGAGGGCGGCTCGGACGCGCTGATCGTGGAGACCTGCCAGGACCTGCTCCAGGTCAAGGCCGCCGTCGTCGGCTCGAAGCGGGCCATGGCCCGGCTCGGCCGGACGGTGCCGATCATCTGCCACGTCGCCGTGGAGACCACGGGCACCATGCTGGTGGGCAGCGAGATCGGGGCGGCGCTGGCGGCCATCGAGCCGCTGGGCGTCGACCTGATCGGGCTGAACTGCTCGACCGGGCCGGCCGAGATGGGCGAGCACCTGCGCTACCTGTCCCGGCACTCCCGGATTCCGCTGTCGGTGATGCCGAACGCGGGCCTGCCGGTGCTGACCGCCGACGGGGCGTACTTCCCGCTGACCCCCGTGGAGCTGGCCGACGCGCTGGAGCGCTTCGTCACCGAGTACGGCGTCTCGCTGGTGGGCGGCTGCTGCGGCACCACCCCCGAGCACATCCGGGTCCTCTCGGAGCGCCTGCACGGCACGCGCCCGGCACCCCGCGAGCCGCGGCACGAGGCCGGCGTCTCTTCGGTCTACCACCCGGTGCCGTTCGCCCAGGACGCCTCCCTGCTGATGGTGGGGGAGCGCACCAACGCCAACGGCTCCAAGGCGTTCCGCGAGGCCATGCTCGCCAGCGACTGGCGGGCCTGCGTGGAGATCGCCCGCAGCCAGGCCCGCGACGGCTCGCACCTGCTGGACCTGTGCGTCGACTACGTCGGCCGCGACGGCACCCAGGACATGCGGGAACTCGCCGGCCGCTTCGCGACCGCCTCCACCCTGCCGATCATGCTCGACTCGACCGAGCCGCAGGTGGTCGAGGCGGGCCTGGAGATGCTCGGCGGCCGGTGCGTGGTCAACTCGGTCAACTTCGAGGACGGTGACGGGCCCGAGTCCCGCTACGCCCGGGTGATGCCGATCGTCAAGGAGCACGGCGCCGCCGTGGTGGCGCTGCTCATCGACGAGGAGGGGCAGGCGCGTACCGCCGACTGGAAGGTGCGGGTCGCGGGGCGGCTCATCGACGACCTCACCGGGCGGTGGGGGATGGACCGCGCCGACATCCTGATCGACGCGCTGACCTTCCCGATCGCCACCGGCCAGGAGGAGACCCGGCGCGACGGCATCGAGACCATCGAGGCGATCCGCGAGATCGCCCGCCGCTGGCCGGGCGTCAACTTCACCCTCGGCATCTCCAACGTCTCGTTCGGGCTCAACCCGGCGGCCCGGCAGGTGCTCAACTCGGTCTTCCTGCACGAGTGCCGCGAGGCCGGCCTGACCAGCGCCATCGTGCACGCCAGCAAGATCCTGCCGTTCAACAAGATCCCCGACGCGCAGCGGGAGGCGGCGCTGGACCTCGTCTACGACCGCCGCCGCGAGGGCTACGACCCGGTGCAGAGGTTCATCGAGATCTTCGAGGGCGTGGACGCGGCGTCGGCGCGGGCCGGGCGGGCGGAGGAGCTGGCCGCGCTGCCGCTGGAGGAGCGGCTCAAGCGGCGGATCATCGACGGCGAGCGCAACGGCCTGGAGGCCGACCTGGACGCGGCGATGGCGCAGGGGCGCAGCCCGCTGTCCATCATCAACGACATCCTGCTCGACGGCATGAAGGTCGTCGGCGAGCTGTTCGGCTCCGGTCAGATGCAGCTGCCGTTCGTGCTCCAGTCCGCCGAGGTGATGAAGACCGCCGTGGCGTACCTGGAACCGCACATGGAGACCGCCGAGGACGGCGGCAAGGGCCGCATCGTGCTGGCCACGGTGCGCGGGGACGTGCACGACATCGGCAAGAACCTGGTGGACATCATCCTGTCCAACAACGGCTACGAGGTCGTCAACATCGGCATCAAGCAGCCGATCAACGCGATCCTGGAGGCCGCCGAGCAGCACCGGGCCGACGCGATCGGCATGTCCGGCCTGCTGGTCAAGAGCACGGTGATCATGAAGGAGAACCTCGCCGAGATGGCGTCGCGCGGGGTCGCGGAGCGCTGGCCGGTGCTGCTGGGCGGCGCGGCGCTGACCCGGGCGTACGTCGAGGACGACCTGCGGGCGATGTTCCCCGGCCAGGTGCACTACGCCCGGGACGCCTTCGAGGGACTGTCGCTGATGGACCGGGTGATGACGGCCAAGCGCGGCGGGGCGCCCGTGATCGACGCGGAGCGGGAGGCGGCCCTGGCGGCCCGGCGGGCGCGCCGCGAGCGGCAGCGGGCGATCGTCAGCGAGTCGTTGCCGGAGCTGGACGACGCCTCGGTGCGCTCCGACGTGGCGACCGACGTGGAGGTGCCCGCCGCGCCGTTCCTGGGCACCCGGGTGGTCAAGGGCGTGCCGCTTGCCGACTACGCGGCGCTGCTCGACGAGCGGGCCACCTTCCTCGGGCAGTGGGGCCTGCGGGGCGCCCGCAGCGGGCAGGGACCGTCCTACGAGGAGCTGGTGGAGACCGAGGGCCGGCCCCGGCTGCGCTACTGGCTGGACCGGCTGATCGCCGACCAGGTGCTGGAGGCGGCCGTGGTGTACGGCTACTTCCCGGCGTACGCCGAGGGCAACGACCTGGTGGTGCTGGACGAGAACGGGCACTCCGAGCGGGCGCGGTTCTCCTTCCCCCGGCAGCGGCAGGAGCGGCGGCTCTGCCTGGCCGACTTCTTCCGCCCGCGCGGCGACGAACTGGACGTGGTGGCGTTGCAACTGGTCACCGTGGGGCAGCCGATCAGCGAGTACACGGCGAAGATGTTCGCCCGCAACGAGTACCGCGACTACCTGGAGGTGCACGGGCTGTCCGTACAGCTCACCGAGGCCCTCGCGGAGTACTGGCACCGCCGGATCCGCGCCGAGCTGACCCTGCCGGGCGGCCGTACGGTGGCCGACGACGACCCGGCGGACCTGGCGGGTCTGCTGCGCACCGACTACCGGGGCTGCCGGTACGCGTTCGGCTACCCGGCCTGCCCGGACCTGGAGGACCGGGCGAAGATCGTGGAGCTGCTGGGCGCGGAGCGGATCGGCGTGCAGTTGTCGGAGGAGTTCCAGCTCATGCCGGAGCAGGCGACGGACGCGATCGTGGTGCACCACCCGGAGGCGAGCTACTTCAACGCCAAGTGACGCGTACCCGGTACGCCGTAGTGCGAGTTTCGCTTTCTCGCAGCTCATCGACCTTTCGGACGAAGCGGTCGAGGCTGAGGGGTGAGGTGGCATCGCTGTCGTGGCAGCATGCGGCGGTGACCTTCGATGATGACCGGTACCTGGATGCCTTCGTCGACTACAGCAGGGGGCATCATTTCGTTCGACTTGACGTCGAAGTGCCAGCGGAGACTCTGACGGAAGGGTTGGCCGGTCCCGATGACGATGTGCCACACGGCTCGTTGTGGTTGTCGGCGGACCGGGCGGAGGCGCTGGCTAGGTCGTTGCTCAGTTGCGCGGCAGAGGTGAGGGAACAGAGCCGCAAGTAAACGCGTGAGTGACTAACCGGATGACGATCGGGTTGGACGCCGACGAGTTGCGCAGGCTGAACCGAGTTCCATTGGTTCTCCATTGCCCAGCACAACCGGACCAGGGTACCGGGCGTGTCCGCCGCAAGTACCGTCGGCTGGTCCGGGGCTACTGAGCCAGCCGGGACGGCAGGACCCTCGAATCCCGGTTCAATCATGATCAATTATAAGGGGCGCCCGGCTCCCTGTTGCTGTTGACAGCAACGGGCCGAGACGAGGGCGGCAACCGACTGTCGAACGCGGACAGCCGTCCGAGGCCGAAAACGGGGACAGCTCTGCCGGACAACGCGCTCACTTCTTACAGGCGAGGGGTTGGAGCCTGGGGGAGCCCCAAGAATCATGCCGTTTCCAGGTCGTCAGAGGTGGACCAGAAGCAGCGAACGATGACCGCCGACCACCAACGAAAGGGCAGCTCAGGGGTATCTCTTCCGTGTTGACCTGCTATGCCTTTCACTCTCGATCAATACAACGCCAAGTGGCGGGCGTCGGTGTGCTGAGCCGCGGCACCGTAGATCACTTCTCGTCGTCCGGTCTGTTGGGTGGACCGGGATCTACGCGGCCGGCGGCGGCGGTGCGCGGAGACGTATGGTCGGTCGCGTGTCCACCGACGAGGATCGTGAACGTCTCGCCGAGCAGCTGGTGGCGCTGCCGGTTCCTGAACTCGTTGATGTCCTGCGGCGTGTGCTGCCGCACTTCACCGAGGACCAGTACGGCGTACGCACCACGCTGACCCTGGCCGCTGTCACCGACTACGAGGACGATCCGGGTCTCGACGTGGAACTGGTCGCCTGGCCCGACCGTGACTACTACGACGGTGGACTCGGGATCGACCAGGGGCTGTGGGAGAACGGCCGTTGTGCACGGTGCGACGTCGAGGTGACGTCGAACGCCAAGCGCGCGTTCTGCCCGTACTGCGGGTCCGGCTGTGCCCTGACCTGAGCGCGTCCGACGACGGCGTGGACCCTCGATCGCCGGTGGTGACGGCGCGACGACCCTAGGGGGAGGAAACCTTCGGAGCCCAGATCAGTTGGCGTAGACATCTTTCATCGGGCATCGACCTGCCGCTATATTGCGGGCACTGTCGATCTCTCCCGATGACGAGGTGCACATGTTCGACAACCGGACGCTGCGGCGGCGTACCCTCCTTGCGGCCGTCGCCGGTGCCGCGGCCGTCCCCATGGTCGCCGGCCCCGCGTGGGCGGCGCTGCCGAAGGTCTACATCGACCCGGGCCACGGCGGCACCGACCCCGGCGCGGTCGGCAACGGGCTGCAGGAGAAGGCCCTGACGCTCGACATCTCCCTGCAACTGCGCAACATCCTGCTGGCCAACTGGGCCGTCGACGTCCGGATGTCCCGCACGACCGACATCACCCGCAGCCTGGCGTACCGCACCGACGACGCCAACGCGTGGGGCGCGAACCTGCTGGTGAGCGTGCACATCAACTCCGGCGGTGGCACCGGCTTCGAGAGCTACCGTTACCCGACGTCGGACGCCGCCACCGTCAATCTGCACAACGCCCTGCACCCGAGGGTGATCGGTGGCATGCGGACGATCGGCGGGGTCACCGATCGGGGGCTGAAGACCGCGAACTTCCACATGCTGCGCGAGTCGGCCATGCCCGCGGTGCTGACCGAGAACCTCTTCATCGACTCCGTCGCCGACTCGAACCTGCTCAAGCGCGCCGACTTCATCACCGCCACCGCCCGTGGCCACGCCGAGGGCATCGCCGCCTACCTCGGCCTGAGCGCGCCCAACCCGCCCACGTTCAGCACCATCGTGGATAACACCACGGCGGGGCGGTTCACGGCGAGCACCAACTGGGGCACCTCCTCGTACTCCGCCCAGCGCTACGGGGCCGACTACCGCTTCGCCAACCCCACGCTGGCCAGCGACTCCGCCTGGTTCAAGGTGAACATTCCGGCGGCCGGCAACTACCGCGTCGAGGTGCGGCACCCGGCCGACCCCGGCTACAACAGCTCGGCCCCGCACGTCGTCGTCACCGCCTCGGGCAACCGCACGGTCAACGTGGACCAGCGCTCCAGCGGCGGCGTCTGGCGCTCGCTGGGCACCTTCGGGCTTGCCGCCGGTGACCGGAACCTGGTCGCGGTCAGCCGCTGGACCAGCACCACCGGCTACGTGGTGGCCGACGCCGTCCGGGTCACCCGGGTCTAGTAACGCTGCCGAGCTGCGGTCGGGCTGAGGCCGGGCGTTCGGCAGGCGTCGCCGCGCCACGCCTCGCGGCCCTCCTCCACCGCCACCAGCGCGACAGGCCCACCCGAACGTGATCAGGACGCCATGGACGTGACCCTACGGCTTTAGGGTCCATGGCGTCCTGATCACCGTTTGCGGGGCGCCGCAGCCAGAGAGCGCCACTGGTGCGCCGGTGCGCGGGTCGGTGCATCGACGCGGGCTTCTGGCTGGCGATCGACGGGCGTGACCCGCGCCGCCGACGACACGCCCGGGACCGACATGTGGGGTGTGACAACGGCGCCAACCCTATATATGGTGTCGGCGCAGCTGGTTCGGCCGCTCATCCGGAGTGGTCGAGGCAAGAGGGAACCCGGTGGGAATCCGGGACTGCCCCGCAGCGGTGAGTGGGAACGACCGCCGTCATCAGCACTGGGCCGCCAGCGGCCTGGGAAGCGACGGCCAGTAGGAGACCGGCGAGTCCGGTCGCGCCCGCGAGTCCGAAGACCTGCCAGTGCGCCGTACGCCCGCTTCCGGGCGTGTGGCGGTCCGAGGCCGCGTGGGACGGCCGACGCCATCCCGACGCGTTGCCCTGCCGCGCGTCGTCGTCGGTGTCCGCTCCCCGCGTGCCCAGGAAATCCGTCTGGGATCAAGGCTCGCGAGGAGTGAGTGGTGACAGTCACCGAGGTTTTTCCGGCCGACGATGCGGCCGTGGTGGGCCAGCGGCGGCCGCAGATGCGGGTCCGCAAGCGCGACGGCGGCACCGAGGCGGTCGACGTCAACCGGATCGTCCGCGCGGTCGAGCGGTGGGCCGACGACCTCGCCGACGTCGACCCGCTGCGGGTGGCGACCAGGACGATCAGCGGCCTGTACGACGGGGCGACGACCGCCGAACTGGACCGGCTGTCCATCCAGACCGCCGCGGAGATGATCGGTGAGGAGCCGCAGTACTCGCGGCTGGCCGCCCGCCTGCTGGCCGGGTACGTCGACAAGGAGGTCCGCCGGCAGGGCATCGGCTCCTTCAGCGAGGCGATCCGGCACGGCCACGCCGAGGGCCTGATCGGCGACGACACCGCGGCCTTCGTCGCCGCCCACGCCGGCGCCCTCGACGCCGCCGTCGACCCGCGCGGCGACCTGCGTTTCGAGTACTTCGGGCTGCGTACGGTCTACGACCGGTACCTGCTGCGCCACCCGACGAGCCGGCTGGTGCTGGAGACCCCGCAGTACTGGCTGCTGCGCGTGGCCTGCGGCCTGTCGCAGGCACCGGACGAGGCGATCGGGTTCTACCGGTTGATGTCGAGCCTGGCGTACCTGCCGAGTTCGCCGACGCTGTTCAACTCCGGCACCCGGCACACCCAGATGTCCTCCTGCTACCTGGTCGACTCCCCGCGCGACGAACTCGACTCGATCTACCAGCGGTACGCGCAGGTGGCGAACCTGTCGAAGTTCGCCGGGGGCATCGGCATCGCGTTCTCCCGGGTGCGCTCCCGGGGCGCGCTGATCAGGGGCACCAACGGGCAGTCCAACGGGATCGTGCCGTGGCTGCGGACGCTGGACGCCTCGGTGGCGGCGGTCAACCAGGGCGGCCGGCGCAAGGGCGCGGCCTGCGTCTACCTGGAGCCGTGGCACCCGGACGTCGAGGAGTTCCTCCAACTGCGCGACAACACCGGCGAGGACGCCCGGCGCACCCACAACCTGAACCTGGCCAACTGGATCCCGGACGAGTTCATGCGCCGGGTGGAGGCCGACGGGGTGTGGTCGCTGTTCGACCCCGACGTGGTGCCGGAGCTGCCGGACCTGTGGGGCGAGGAGTTCGACGCCGCGTACCGGGCCGCCGAGGAGCAGGGCCGCTACGTGCGGCAGGTCCCGGCAAGGGAGCTGTACGGGCGGATGATGCGTACCCTCGCCCAGACCGGTAACGGGTGGATGACGTTCAAGGACGCCGCGAACCGGCTGTGCAACCAGACCGCCGAGGCGGGCAACGTGGTGCACCTGTCCAACCTGTGCACCGAGATCGTCGAGGTCTCCAGCGACGCCGAGACCGCCGTGTGCAACCTCGGCTCGGTGAACCTCGCCGCCCACCTGGGCGCGGACGGCATCGACTGGGAGCGGCTGCGCGCCACCGTCCGCACCGCCGTGACGTACCTCGACCGGGTCATCGACATCAACTACTACCCGACGGCGCAGGCGGCGGCGAGCAACCCGCGCTGGCGGCCCGTCGGGCTCGGCCTGATGGGCCTTCAGGACGTGTTCTTCGCGCTGCGGCTGCCGTTCGACTCGCCGGCCGCCCGGGAGCTGTCCACCCGGATCAGCGAGGAGCTGTACCTGACCGCCCTGGAGACCTCCGCCGACCTGGCGCGACGCTCGGGCGCCCACCCGGCGTACGGGCAGACCCGGGCGGCGCGCGGGCAGCTGCAACCCGACCTGTGGGGCGTCACGGGCACCCAGACGGCACGGTGGAGCGCGCTACGGGAGCGCGTGGCCGCGTACGGGCTGCGCAACTCGCTGCTCGTGGCGATCGCGCCGACCGCCACCATCGCCTCGATCGCCGGCTGCTACGAGTGCATCGAGCCGCAGGTGTCCAACCTGTTCAAGCGCGAGACCCTGTCGGGGGAGTTCCTCCAGGTCAACACCGCCCTCGTACGCGAGCTGAAGGCCCGGGGCCTGTGGACGGAGCGGATCCGTTCGGCGATCAAGCGCGCCGAGGGCTCCGTGCAGGACGTCGCGGAACTGCCGGCCGAGGTGCGGGAGCTGTTCCGTACCGCGTGGGAGCTGCCGCAGCGGGCGTTGATCGACCTGGCCGCGGCCCGCGCCCCGTACATCGACCAGTCGCAGTCGCTGAACCTGTTCCTGGCCGCGCCGACGATCGGCAAGCTCTCCTCGATGTACCTGTACGCCTGGAAGGCCGGGTTGAAGACGACGTACTACCTGCGTTCCCGGCCGGCCACCCGGATCCAGCAGGCCACCGTCGCGCCCGTCGGGCCGGCCCGTGCCGCGGGCCTCGTCGCGCCGGTGGCGACCGTCGACGAGGCGCTGGCCTGCTCCCTGGAGAACCCCGAGTCGTGCGAGGCCTGCCAGTGACCACCTCGACCACCAGCGAACCGAGGACCGTCCACATGCTGCTCGACCCGGGGATGGATCTCACCCTGCGCCCGATGCGCTACCCGCACTTCTTCGACCGCTTCCGCGACGCCATCCGCAACACGTGGACGGTGGAGGAGGTCGACCTGCACGCCGACCTCGCCGACCTCGACCGGCTCTCCCCGGCCGAGCGGCACCTGGTCAGCCGCCTCGTCGCGTTCTTCGCCACCGGCGACACCATCGTCGCCAACAACCTCGTGCTCAACCTCTACCAGCACGTCAACTCCCCGGAGGGCCGGCTCTACCTGTCCCGGCAGCTGTTCGAGGAGGCCGTGCACGTCCAGTTCTACCTCAACCTGCTCGACACCTACGTGCCCGACGAGGCCGAGCGCTTCGCCGCGTTCGCCGCCATCGAGAACATCCCGTCGATCCGGCGCAAGGCAGAGTTCTGCTTCCGCTGGATCGACTCGCTGGGCGAGCTGCGCCAGCTGCGTACCCGGGAGGACCGGCGGGCCTTCCTGCTCAACCTGATCTGCTTCGCCGCCTGCATCGAGGGGCTGTTCTTCTACGGCGCCTTCGCCTACGTCTACTTCCTGCGCTCCCGGGGGCTGCTGCACGGCCTGGCGTCCGGCACCAACTGGGTGTTCCGCGACGAGTCCATGCACATGGCCTTCGCCTTCGACGTGGTGGAGACGGTCCGCAGGGAGGAGCCGGACCTCTTCGACGACGAGCTGGCCGCTCAGGTGCGGCAGATGCTCGCCGAGGCCGTCGAGTGCGAGGTCCAGTTCGCCGAGGACCTGCTCGGCCAGGGTGTGCCCGGGCTGTCCCTGGCCGACATGCGCGAGTACCTGCAACACGTCGCCGACCGGCGGCTCGCGCAGCTCGGCATCCCCGCCCACTACGGGTCGACCAACCCGTTCGCGTTCATGGAGTTGCAGGACGTCCAGGAGCTGTCGAACTTCTTCGAGCGGCGCGTGTCGGCGTACCAGGTCGGGGTGAGCGGCACGGTGGCCTTCGACGACGACTTCTGAGCACGGGACCGCGCAGGCCGTGCGGCCGTCGCGCCGGGACCGGACGGCCTGCCGGCCCCCGTTCGCGGCCCCCGTGGCCGCGAACGGGGGGCGGGCCCGATCTATGCTCCTGGTGCCTCGCCGCCGTCGGTGGCCAGGCCTGGGCGGGGGGACGGGTCAAGTGGGTGTACCGACGCTGCTGGTCTCGCTGAGCAGGGCGAACGCCTACCGGGACATCGGGGCGGCAGTGGCGGCGGCACCGCACGGCGCGGTGGTCGTCGTGGAGCCGGGCCGCTACGACGGGCAGATCGTCGTGCGGTCGAAGGCCGTCACGGTCCGGGCGGCGGTGCCGGGCGGGCCGCCGGTGCTGGTGGAGAGCGGCGCCGCCGCGCCCGTCGTGTACGGCGAGGACGCGCAGGTCGTGCTCCAGGGGCTGACGCTGCGGACGTGGAGCGCCGACGCGCCGGCGACGGTGTCGGCGCTCCGCGCCGCCCTGACGGTCGAGTCCTGCGTCGTCACCGGGCAGGCCTTCAACGCCGTGCTCTGCGAGCGGAGCACCGCGCACGTGCGGATGTGCGACGTCAGCGGGATGCGTCGGGGCGTGGCGTTCGTCGACGGCAGCGGGATCGTCGAGAACTGCCGGCTGTGGGACCTCGACGAGTACGCCGTGCTGTCCAAACGGGACAGCCGGCCCACCGTGCGGCACTGTCACGTCCGGGACACCGACCGGGGCTTCGATGCCTTCGAGGGCGGTGGCGGCACCGTCGAGGACTGCCACTTCACGGGCGTACGCGTCGGGGCCGTCACGGCGGGCGGCCGCTCCCGGCCGACGGTGCGGCGGTGCCGGGTCTCCGACGGACGCGGCAGCGGGCTGGTGTTCAGCGGGTCCGCCGGCGGGCTGGTCGAGGAGTGCGAGCTGACGGACCTGGAGGGTTGCGGCGTCGAGGTCACCGGCGGCGCCGAGCCCGACGTGCGTCGCTGCCGGATCGAGGGCGTCGGCCGCAACGGCATCTACGTCAGCGGTGCGCGTGGCACGTTCACCGACTGCGACGTGACGGCCAGCCGGCTGCCCGCGATCGCCGTGGTCGACGGGGCGGCGCCGCTGGTGCGCGGCGGCGTCCTGCTCCGGTCGCGGGAGGACGCGCTGCTGGTCCGGGCCGCCGCCGGCCGGTACACCGGCGTGCGGATCGAGGCTCCGGGCCGCTACGGGGTGATCGTGCAGGGCGGCGACCCGACCCTGATGGACCTGACGGTCGACGGTGGCGAGGCGGGAGTGGTGCTCGACGGCACCGTCGAGGCTGACGTGCGCCTCGACGGCGCCACCGTCCGGGGCGCGACGAGCAGCGGGATCGCCGCCGGGGGAGCGGGCCGGCTCACCGGTACGAACGTCCGGGTGGAGAACGCCCCGGTGGGGCTGGTCGGCACCGACGCGATCTCGATCACCCTCACCGACGCGGTGTTCTCCGGCGGCACCGTCGGTGTGACCGGGGCGGGCGAGGCCGCCCTGCACCTCACCGGCAGCACGGTCAGCGGGACCACCGGTTCCGGGATGCTGCTGCGGGAGCAGTCCCGGCTGACCCTGCGGGCCAGCACGCTGCGCGCCTGCGGCGGGGACGGCGTGCAGGTGGAGACCGACGCCCCGGTGCTGGTCGACCGGTGCGAGTTCGTCGACGTGGCCGGCGAGCCCGTCCGGGGCGCCGACCGCGCGCGGGTGTCGGTGACCGCCCCGGAACAGCCGGCCGCCCAGGTCGTGCCCGCTCCCGGGGACCGGGCCGGCTCCGCCGACGAGGCAGGCATGCCCGCCCGTCCGGCGTCGGCCAACGTCGACGTCGACGCCGTGCTGGCGGAGTTGGACGGCATGATCGGCCTGGCCGCCGTCAAGCGGGACGTGCGGACGCTGATCCAGCTCATCCGCGTCGGCGAACAGCGCCGTAGGGCCAACCTGCCGGTGCCGCCGGTGAGCCGGCACCTCGTCTTCGCCGGGTCACCCGGCACCGGGAAGACGACCGTCGCGCGGATCTACGGGCGGCTGCTCGCGCAGCTCGGCGTCCTCGCCAAGGGGCAGGTCGTCGAGGTGGCGCGGGTCGACCTGGTGGGCGAGTACCTGGGCAGCACCTCGCTGAAGACCGCCGCGGCCTTCGAGCGGGCCCTCGGCGGGGTGCTCTTCGTCGACGAGGCGTACGCGCTGGCCCGCACGTTCGGCACGAACTCGGACTTCGGGCTGGAGGCGATCGACACGCTGGTGAAGCTGATGGAGGACCACCGGGACGAGACGGTCGTCATCGTCGCCGGCTACTCCGAGGAGATGGTGCAGTTCCTGGCCACCAACCCCGGCCTCGCATCCCGGTTCACCAAGACCATCGAGTTCGTCGACTACACCCCCGACGAGCTGCTCGCCATCATCTCCGCGCTGGCCGGGCAGCACGGCTACGACCTGACCGCGCCGACGGCCGACGCCCTGCTGGACCGGCTCGTCGAGGCCGTCCGCGACCCGGTGTTCGGCAACGGCCGGGGCGCGCGGAAGCTGTTCAACGCCATGATCGAACGGCAGGCGGGACGGCTCGCGGACGTGGCGGCGCCGACCGCCGAGCAACTGCGTACGCTGCTGCCGCAGGACATCCCCGCCGCCGACGACTGACCGCGAACCGCCGCTCGTTCGCGGTATCGGTGCCGCGCGGCGAGCTTCCCGGCCCCGGGGCGCGGCGACACGGCGGCGATCACGCCTGCATCGAGATGTCGAAGGCGGCGTCGCGGACGTCGGCGGCCGGGTGCCCGCGCAGCAGGTGCAGCACGTCGCGCCAGGGGGCGGACCAGCCGAACGCCCTGCCGCCGCCGGCCAGTGCCACCGCGAGCAGGCCGGTGGTGGCCTCGCCCCGGGCGGCGAGGGCGCGGGCCGTGTCGAGTGTCGGCTCGGCGTCCAGGGCCGTCGGGGAACCGGTGCGCTGGGCGAGGAGGTGGGCGAGCCGGGCGGCGAGCGCCGGTCGGCCCGCCACCAGCTCCGCGATCGTGAGGATCTCGGCGGTGAGCTGCGCCGACGTCGTGTCCCTCAGCGGCAGCGCGCTGGTCAGCAGGGTGCCCGCCTGGGCCACGTACGCGCGGTGCCGGCCCAACTCCGCCGCCGCCCGCCGGACCGGCGCGGGGTCGGCCAGTGGCCCGAGCGTCCAGGCCGCCGTGGCCACGATGTGGTCGATGCGCCGGCGGGCGGGGCGGTCCCCGGCGGGGCCACCGAGGTCCGCGTCGGCGCCGTCGATCCGGACGAGGGCGTCCAGCGCGGCGACGGGCACCTCCCGTTCGGGGCGGTCCGGGTGACGGAGCACCGCGGTCAGCATCGGGCGTACCGACTGCCAGTCGTACTGCCCGCCCAGGTCGGTGAGCGCCGCCGTGAGCAGGTCGGTGAGGTCGGGTGCCCAGGGCAGCCAGTGCACGAGCCGGGGCCAGGCGAGCCGGCTGAGCTCCCGGTCGGGGCTCGCGCAGGCCCGGGCGACGAGGGCGGCGTAGCGGGGGCGATCCGGTGCGGCGATTCCGCCGGGCGGGGTCGCCAGCACGGCCAGCGACTCCTCCCGGCTCCCGACGATCGCCTCTTCGAGGATCGGCCAGCTCTCCGGCGCGTGCAGCCGCTGCCGGGCGGCGTCGACGATCGCGGCCCGTACGTCGCGGTGCTGGCCGGGCTGGCGCCACGCCGACACCAGCACCGCCACCGCCTCCGGGGGACCGAAGCGGCCGAGCAGCCGGACCGCCTGCTTGCGGCTGGTCACCTTGCCCCGCCCCAGGGCGACGCCGGACAGCGGGGCCACCAGGTCGGCCGGGCGGGTGAAGCGGACGGCGCGGGTGGCGGCGTACAGGGCGACCCTGGCCCGATCGTCGTCGGCGTGCGACAGCAGCAGCGGCAGCGCCTCGTCGGGCCGGTCGGTCCACGGCAGCGACTCCAGGGCCGCCTCGGCCAGGGTGACGTTCGGCGAGCCGACGTGGCGCAGCACCAGCTCCCGCCCGGCGTCGGGCACCCGCGCGGCGGCCCGTACGGCGGCTGCCCGGTGGTGCAGCGGGGTGCCGGCGTCGGCGGCGAGGCGCGCCTGCAGCCGCACGTACGCCTCCTGCTGGCGGGGCAGCCACCGCTCGACGTGCACCGGCCGGCCCGGGATCCAGCGGGTGCCGGCGGTGAGGAAGGCCCCCCTCGGCGGGTGACGCAGCACCCGGTCGAGCAGGTCGGTACGTCGGGCGCTGACGGTCCGCCACACCGTGGGGAGGGTGACGGTCGAGCTGTCGGAGTCCAGCACGTACGCCACGCGCTGCGCCCGGGTCCTCGGGTCGGCCAGCCACAGCTCGACGGCCTCCCGCACGACGGCGGCGACGGTGCCGGGGGTCGTCGCGCGGTGCAGCAGCTCCTGGAGTTCGGGCAGCTGCCAGGCCCGTCGCCCCAGGGCCCGGGTCACCGCGAACAACGCGGTGAACTGCCCCCGGGCCACACCGGCCTCGACCCATCGGCGCAGCCGGGCGAAGACCAGTGTCTCCTGGCCGCGCCGCAGCGTCTCGTCGAAGCGCCCGAGCGGCGGCAGCCGGTGCCCGCCGAAGAGCCGGTCGAGGGTGTCCAGCGCCCACCGCAGCAGGGCCGGCTCGTCGACGTGCCGACCCAGCACCCGGGCGGCGAGGGTGCCGAGCGCGGCGAGGGTGCGCGTCGACGCGTCGCGGGTGGTCGTGGCGTCGACGGTGATCCGGGTCAGCGCCTCGACGGCGTCCGCGCGCAGCAGCGGGGCCAGGCTCGCCAGCTCCGTCAGCGCCACGGCCCGGACCGGGTCCTGCTCGTTGCGCAGCCGATCCAGCCTGGTCACGGCCTCGGCCGCCGCCGCGGGGTGGCGGCTGCGCCGGGCGGCCGCCAGGAGCAGCTGGTACGCGACGGCCCGGTCGTGCGCGTCGGCGGCGCGCAGGGCGGGGGTGAGGGCCGCCGACGCTGCCGGCCAGGGCAGCAGGGCGCTCCACGACCGCACCTGCGCCTCGTCGTGGCGGACGTCGTCGAGGGCGAGCACCCGGCGTGCCTCCCGCTCCCGCCAGTCGTGCGGCAGCACCTCCATCAGCGACGCGTCGGGGATCAGGGCGGCCGTCTCGACGTCGGCGAACACGGCGTCGTACAGGTCGCCCCGGCGCGCCGGGGGCAGCGCCCCCAACAGTCGGTCCAGGGCGTTGTTGTGGCCGCGTACCCGCCGGCCCAGCGCGACCAGGTCCGCCTGCGGCAGCCGGGCGAGCCGACGCAGCAGGGCAGGGGGCAGCCACTGGTGAGCCACCCAGTCCGCGCGGGACGGCGCGGTCAGCAGGGCCAGCATCCGTCGTGGCGCAGACGCGGCGAGCGGCCCGTAGTGCGTGAGGTCGCCGGGGAGGTGTCCGGTGGGCGCGTACCGTTCGAGCAGCGTCAGCGCGCGCTCCGGGCGTTGCCGGCCGGCGACCAGGACCCTCTCGCCGTGCGTCGTCCACCAGCGGTCCCGTTCGGCGGGCTGGAGGTGGGGCAGCGTCGACTCGGCGTGGTCGAGCACCACGTCGCCGTGGCGACGGGCCAGGCAGACCGAGCCCGGCAACGCGTGTTCGACGACCGGCAGCAGCCGGCGGACGGTGTCCGCCCCGCAGGCGGGCAGCAGGGCGACCGCCTCGACGGCCCCGAAGCGCCCCAGCACGCCGTCGACCAGGTCGTCGGCGACCGCCGGCCGGTGCAGGTGCCGCAGCGACCGGTAGACCAGGTGGCGCAGGTCGGCCGGCGCGTCCCGGACGAGCGCGCGCAGGTCGTCGCCGGCGAGCCAGCCGGCGCGCAGGCCCGCCTTCACGGCGACCGCGCGGATCGTGCCGTGCCGGTCGCCCAGCGCCGCCCGCACCGCCGCGTGGTCGCCGACGATCTCGGCGGCGGTGACGGCCAGGAACCGGTGGTACGACGACGCCTCGGCGCGCAGGTCCGCCAGGATCTCCGGCAGCTCGCCCGTGGCGGCCGCCTCGCGGGCGCGGCGGGCGAGGGTCGCCATCCGCTCCCGGTGGGCCAGCGCGTCCAGTTCGCCGAGCAGCCGTCGTGTTGATCTCCGCACGTCGACCATTGTGGCGGTCGGAGGGCCGTAGCGTCGAAGGGCCTGCGGGTGACGCCGGCCGCCCGGGGACGGGCGCCTTGCCGGCGTCTGCCATGCTCGGGCCGGTGACGACCGGTCGCCCCACCACCCCCCGCACCCACCGCCGCGTCCGCAGCCGCCGCACCCGGATCGTGCTCGTCTCCGGCGCGGTCGCCGTGGTCCTCGCCGTCGCCGTCCTCGTCGTCACGGTGGTGGTGCCGCTGGTGCGCCCGGCGGGCCCGCGTCCGCTGTTCCAGCTCCCCGTCGCGTGCGGGGAGACCTGGCAGCTGGGCACCTATCCCGGTCACGACGACTACGACGTGGACCTGTTCCCGACCGAGGGCAGGGCGTGGGGGCGGCCGGTGCTCGCGTCCTACGCGGGGGAGGTCACCGTGGCGGGGATCAACGGATCGCTCGGTGGCCGTACGCCCGAGGACCCGGACGGGCCGCGTGGCCGCGGCGGCGGCTACTGGGTGAAGATCGACCACGGCGGCAAGTGGGAGACGCAGTACCTGCACCTGCTCGAACCGCCCCTGGTCCGGGTCGGTCAGCGGGTCGCCCAGGGCGAGCAGATCGGGCGGGTCGGCAGCACCGGCAACTCCGGGGCGCCGCACCTGCACTACGAGCAGCGCCGGGGCTGGGAGAAGGTCGAGGCGCACTTCGACGGGGTGCCGTCGGGCATCACCCACGACGACACCGAGTACACGGTCAGGCGCAAGAGCAACAACTGCGTGCCCGGATGACCGACGCCGCCGGTCGGCGGCGGGTGGTCAGTGGCTGCCGGCCGCGTCCGCGTCGTAGGTGTCGTGGTGGGGGAACTCGTTGACGTAGCGCTGCCGGCCCAGCGGCGTGAGGTCGAGGTAGTTGTACGTGTTCAGCAGCGGGTCGAGGCCGCGGCCGTACATGGAGTAGGTGTGCAGGATCCGGTCGCCGTCGCGGACGAAGACGCTCAGGCCGTGGCCCTCGCCCCGCAGGTGGTGGGTGAGGCCCTGGGCCGCCAGGGTCTCGGCGTCCTTGTAGTTGTATTCCACCGGGGCGACGGCCGGGTCCATGGTGACGTGGAAGTCGTAGTTGAAGTCGCTGCCGTGCGAGGAGTACCAGGGAAAGCGCCAGCCCATCCGGCTCTTGAATGCCGCGAGGGTCGTAAACGGCGCGCGGGAGACCACGGCGAGCGTCGTGTCACTGGCGTGCAGGTGCGTGAGCTGCCCGAAGTTGTCGACAAGCAGCGAGCAGCTCGTGCATCCCTCGGCCCATTCCGGGTCGAACATGAAATGGTAGACGATCAACTGTCGTCGTCCCTCGAACATGTCGGCCAGCCGGACGGCGCCGGCGGGGCCGGTGAAGGAGTAGTCCTTCTCGACGGCGACTGCCGGCAGTTGGCGCCGGAGCGCGGTGACCCTGTCCCGCAGGCGGGTGATCTCCTTTTCGCGGTCGAGCAGTTCCTTGCGGGCGTCGACCCACTCGTCCCGGGACACGACCTTCGTTTCAATCATGGACGACACGCCTTTCCGCTGGAGCGCCTGGCCCATTCTTGTCGGGCCGTACGCAATCACACCAGCCTTCGCCCCGTGTCGTGGGATTCCCATTTCGGTGACCGTTCCGGCGATTCGCTCCCACCGGTGGCGCAATTGCGCAGGTCGGCCGGTTCGCCATCGATGCCGACCGGTCCGCATGCCGGGAAACGGCGCCGGCGTGAGCCGGTGAAGTGCGCACTATCGAATAAGGCCGCGTGTCGCATTCGTCGCCGAGGCTCGACGACGGGGAGCCGCCCGCACCCGGCCCTCCAGCGGTCGGGGGCGACGCCTCGCCGGCCCCGGCGATACGGTGTGGCGCGTGGACGAGTCGAACATCGGGGCGTTGCGGGCCGTCACGGTCGACGGAGTGGCCCTGGCCTATCGCGTCGCCGGCGACTCGACCGACCCACCCATGGTGCTGCTGCACGGCCTCGGCGAGGACGAACGCGACTGGCACGGCGTCCTGGCCGCGCTCGCCGCCAGGCACCGGGTGTACGCGCTGGACCTGCGCGGCCACGGCCGCAGCGACCACCCCGGCCGGTACTCGCTCGAGTCGATGCGCGACGACCTCGTTGGGTTCCTCGACGCGGTGGGGGTCGAGCGGTGCGTGGTGATCGGCCACTCTATGGGTGGGGCCGTGGCGATCCTGCTCGCCGAGGCCGCCCCGCACCGACTCACCCACCTGATCCTGGAGGACGTGGCAGCACCCCGACCGGGCGCTCTCGAACGGCCGCCCCTGCCCCCGCCGGACGCGCCCACGCCGTTCGACTTCGCCGCCGTCAACGCCATCCGCGCCCAGCTCAACGACCCCGACCCGGCCTGGTGGGACCGTACCGACGCCGTCCACGTGCCGACCCTGGTGGTCGGCGGCGGCCCGGACAGCCCCATCCCACAGCAGCTGCTCGCGGAGATGGTCGACCGGATGCCAGACGCCACCCTCGTCACGATCCCGGCCGGGCACGACGTGCACGCCAGCCGGCCGGCGGAGTTCCTGGCCGCGGTCGACGGCTTCCTCGCCGCCCGCGCCCGGCACTGAACCGCCCGACCTGTGGCGTCCGCCCGCCGGGGCCCGCAGCCGGCGAGCGGTCCGGCGCTGCCCCGCCGGACCGGCACGGAGACCGCACTAGTCTTGCCCGACGGGTCCGGGTCGAAGGGGGCAGGCGTGATGGGGGAGCGGTCGATGCGGGAGGCCGCAGCGCTGTTGGCGCAGGCGCGCCGCATCGTGGTCTTCACCGGCGCGGGCGTCTCCGCGGAGAGCGGGGTGCCGACCTTCCGCGACGCCCTCACCGGCCTGTGGCGCAGCTTCGACGCGCAGCGGCTCGCCACTCCGGAGGCGTTCCGCGAGGATCCCGCGCTGGTCTGGGGCTGGTACGAGTGGCGACGCGCCACCGTGCGGCGGGCCCGCCCGAACGCCGGTCACGTGGCCGTGGCCGCGATCGAGGCACGCCTGCCCGGCGCGGTGGTTGTCACGCAGAACGTCGACGACCTGCACGAGCGCGCCGGCTCGGTCGCGCCGATCCACCTGCACGGCAGCCTCTTCGCGCCGCGCTGCTCGGCCTGCTCCCATCCGGCGCCGACACCGGACGAGGCCGCCGAGGAACCGGGCGACGGCCGGCGCGTGCCTCCGCCCCGGTGCGCGCGCTGCGCGGGCCCCGTCCGGCCCGGGGTGGTGTGGTTCGGTGAGGCGTTGCCCACCGCCGCGTTGGAGGCCGCCGTGGAGGCGGCGTCCACCTGCGACCTGCTGGTGACCGTGGGCACCTCGGGCCTGGTGTATCCCGCCGCCGAGATCCCCCAGGTGGCTGCCCGCTTCGGCGCCGCCGTGCTGCAGGTCAACCCGCAGGAGACGCCCCTGGACGCCGTGTCCGACGTGAACCTGCGCGGTCCGGCCGCCCAGGTGCTTCCCGCTCTCGTGCACGCCGCCTGGGGTGCCGACCCGGCGTGACGGCGCGCGGGCGCGTCCGGTGCGGGACGCCGGCCCGGGCCCGTGTCGCGGGCCTGCGCCCCGGTCGGCGGCTCAGCCGCACCAGGGCCGGCGGTACCGCTGACGTAGACTGTCGGCGGTCCAGCCCCGGCCAACCGACACGCGCCGGCTGGCGGCGGCGAGGGTGTTGCTGTGTCACGGAGGCGCTCCGTCGAGGTCGGACGTGGCGCAGTCGCCGGACGGGGCGGGAGAGGTGAGGTGGCCGTGCGCGGTCCTGCGATGACGGACGTGGCTCGCCTCGCCGGCGTCTCGCACCAGACGGTGTCCCGGGTCCTCAACGGGCACCCGAACGTACGCGAGCAGACCCGGCTGCGGGTCCAGGCGGCCATCGCCGAGCTCGGCTACCGGCCCAACCGCGCGGCGCGGGCGCTTGTCACCGGCCGGTCCCAGGTGATCGGGGTGGTCGCGCAGAACACCACCCTCTACGGCCCGGCCTCGCTGCTGGCGGCCCTGGACCAGGCGGCTGCCGAGGCGGGGTTCGCGGTCAGCGTCGGCAGCGTCAGCGACCTCGACGACCAGTCGATCTCGGCGGCGGTGGAGCGGCACCTCGCGCACCGGGTCGCCGGCATCGTGGTGATCGCGCCTGTCGAGTCGGCGGGGGAGGCCCTCGAACGGCTCCCCAAGGACGTTCCGCTGGTCACCGTCGACGGCGACCCGCGCCGTCCGGTGCCCCTGGTCACGGTCGACCAGGTCGCCGGTGCCCGGGCCGCCACGCAGCACCTCCTCGACGCCGGGCACCGGACGGTCTGGCATGTCTCCGGGCCGCCGGACTGGTTCGACAGCGCGGGCCGGATCGAGGGGTGGCGGGAGACGTTGCAGGCGGCGGGCGCCGAGTTGCCGCCGCTGCTGCCGGCGGACTGGTCGGCGGCAGCGGGGTACCGGTGCGGACAGATGTTGGCCCGGATGCCCGAGGTCACCGCGGTCTTCACCGCCAACGACCACCTGGCGCTGGGCGTGCTGCGGGCGCTGCACGAGCACGGCCTGCGGGTGCCTGACGACATCAGCCTGGTGGGCTTCGACGACGTGCCGGAGGCGGCGTACTTCATCCCGCCGCTGAGCACCGTGCGGCCCGACTTCGCCGCGGTCGCCCGGGCGAGCCTGGACCTGCTGCTGGCGCAGATGGAATCCGACGTCGCCGGCCCGCTGCGGCAGACGGTCGCGCCCTCCCTGGTCTCCCGTCGCAGCGTCGCCGCCCCGCCGCCGCGCTGATCCCGCCGGAGATCCATTTCATCACCACCAGCGCCACCGCGATGTCGCCCTGCACGTCGAGCGCCACGAGGGCTCGACGCTCTTCCGCGGTGCCCCGACCGCGCGTCCGACACCTGCCACCGGGAGCAGGCGGTCCGTGAGCCGGCGCGCGAGGGCCGCATCGGCCAGTGTCTATTGACAGGAGAGCCGCCTCGGGCCGACGCTGAGAGAGCGCTCTCTCGCGCCGCCCACCACCCCGAGGAGGACCTTTCGTGAAACTTCGAAGAAGGCTGCTCGCCGCCGTGTCCGCGCTGGTCGCCGCCGTCCCGGTGACCCTCACCGCGGCCCCCGCCCACGCCGTCGGCCCCGCGCTGTTGCCCGTCACCGTCACCAACAGCACCGGCCGGGGCGAGGCCGTCCACCTGTACGTGATCGGCGTGCAGCTCTCCAGCGGCCGCCTCGGCTACGTCAACCAGGGCGGCACCTTCGTCCCGTGGTCGGGCGGGCAGCTCCCGCCGTCGCCCGCGCCGGACGCGTCGATCCCGGGGCCCGGAAACGGCGGCAGCACGACCATCCGGTTCCCGCGCGGGTTCTCCGGCCGCGTCTACTTCTCCTTCGGCGAGAAGCTCAAGTTCTTCCTCACCCCGGACGGCCTCGTGCAACCCGCCCCGTGGGCGGCCGGCGACGCCAACCGCGACATCCTGTTCGACTGGAGCGAGTTCACCTACAACGACGCCGGACTGTGGCTCAACAGCTCACAGGTCGACATGTTCGCGGTGCCGCACGCGGTCACGGTGACCGGTGCCACCGGCGTCACCAAGCGCACCGGCGACGTCGTCGCCGGGGGCCGCAACGCGATCATCGAGGGCGTCCGGTCCCAGCCGGGCTGGGCCAACACGGTCCACACCCGCTCCGACGGGACCGTGTTGCGGGTTCTCGCGCCCGGCAAGGCGGCCGGCGCCGGCCTGTTCAGCGCCACCTACCTGGACTCCTACATCGCGTCGGCCTGGAACGCGTACACGACCAGGACGCTGACCGTGGTGCCGTTCGCCGACCAGCCGAACACCCGCTACTTCGGGCGGACCTCGGGCAATGTCATGACCTTCACCAACAGCGCCGGTCAGGTGGTCGCCTCCTTCAACCGGCCCTCCTCGGCGAGTGTCTGGGGCTGCGACGGGGACCTGCCCGCACCCAACGACCCGGTCGTCGGCCCGATCTCCCGGACGCTCTGCGCCGCGCTGAACCGGGGCACGCTTGGCACCATCGACACCCAGCCCAGCACCGACGCCGCCCAGTTCTACCGCAACAACCCGACGAACCACTACGCCCGCGTCATCCACGCCAACATGACCGACGGCAGGGCGTACGCCTTCGCCTTCGACGACGTCGGCGCGTTCGAGTCCCTGGTCCACGACGGCGACCCCCGCGCGGCCGGAATCGTCCTGAGCCCGTTCGGCGCCGGGAGCGGCGGACCGGGGAACCCCGGCACCGGGGTGCCCGTGCTGAGCAACTGGAACAACAAGTGCATCGACGTGCCGAGCTCGAACTTCGTCGACCGCGCGCAGTTGCAGATGTGGAACTGCAACGGCACCGCCGCGCAGAAGTGGACGTTCACCGGCGACACCCTGCGCAGCCAGAACGACAAGTGCATGGACGTCGACAACGGCGCGACCGGCAACGGCGCGGTCGTCCAGCTCTACACGTGCAACGGCACGGGCGCGCAACGGTTCACCCTGACCGCGGCCGGTGACCTGGTCAACATCCAGGCCGGCAGGTGCGTCGACATCCGGGACTGGAACAGCGCCGACGGCGCGAAGCTCCAGCTCTGGGACTGCGCGGGCACCGCCAACCAGAAGTGGCGCAAGGGCTGACCCGCCCGGCGGATGGCGGCGACCCGTCGCCATCCGTCCCGGCCCGGACCGTCGGGGCGACCGACGTCCGTCGCGCCCGCTGTGCCATCGTGGTCCTGCCGTCGG
This sequence comes from Micromonospora sp. NPDC048868, assembly GCF_043198195.1. NCBI lineage: Bacteria > Bacillati > Actinomycetota > Actinomycetes > Micromonosporales > Micromonosporaceae > Micromonospora > Micromonospora sp. NPDC048868. The sequence goes on along the minus strand of NZ_JBICUN010000012.1, from coordinate 103,592 downwards.
AGCGCCGGACGTCGGCACCCGGCAGGTGCCACGACGCCGCCGCGCCGGCGGTGGCGTCGACGGGAAGGGGAGCGGCGATGGGGGAGCAAGGGTCCGGGCCGCTCAGCGGCATCCTCGTGGCCGACTTCTCCCGGATCCTCGCCGGACCGTACGCGACCATGCTCCTCGCCGACCTCGGCGCCGAGGTGGTCAAGGTCGAGGGGCCCGGCGGCGACGACACCCGGACCTGGCTGCCGCCCGTGCGGGAGAGCACCTCCACCTACTACCTCGGCGTCAACCGCAACAAGCGGTCCATCGCCCTCGACCTCGCCGACGCCGACGACCTGGCCGTCGCCCGGGAACTGGCCCGCCGCGCCGACGTCATGATCCAGAACTTCCGGCCCGGCGGACTGCGGCGCTTCGGCCTCGACTACGACAGCGTCGCCGCCGTCAACGAGCGGATCGTCTACGCCTCGATCAGCGGGTTCGGCGCCGGCGCCGGCGCCAACCTGCCCGGCTACGACCTCGTGGTCCAGGCCGCGTCCGGCCTGATGAGCCTCACCGGCGAGCCGGACGGTCCGCCCTACAAGGCCGGGGTCGCCGTGTTCGACGTGATCGCGGGCCTGCACGCCGCCGTCGGCGTCCTCGCCGCGCTGCACCACCGCGACCGCTGCGGCACCGGCCAGCACGTCGAGGTGGACCTGCTCTCCTCCGCGCTGTCCGGCCTGGTCAACCAGACCAGCGGCCACGTCGCCGGCGGCGCGACGCCGTTCCGGATGGGCAACGGGCACCCGAGCCTGTTCCCGTACGAGCCGCTGCCCACCGCCGACGGCGACCTCGTCGTCATCGCCGGCAACGACGGCCAGTTCCGCAAGCTGTGCCAGGTCCTCGGCCTGCCCGAACTGCCCGACGACCCCCGGTTCGGGCGCAACCAGGACCGCACGGTCAACCGGGAGGCCCTGCGGCCCCTCCTGGTCGCGCGACTGGTCCTGCGCAGCCGCGACGAGTGGTTCCGGGACCTGCGCGCGGCGGGCGTGCCGTGCGCCCCGATCAACACGGTCGCCGGGGGCGTCGACCTGGCGCGGGAACTGGGGCTGGACCCGGTCGTCACCACCGGCGGCGTGCCCGGCATCCGCCACCCGATCGGCCTGAGCGCCACCCCGGCGCGCTACGACCTGCCGCCGCCGGGCCTCGACGAGCACGGCGACGAGATCCGGAACTGGCTGGCCGGCTGAGTGCATGGCGCCGCCGCCGACCGCGCGGCCGCCCCTGCTCAACGGAGGGGTACGACTGCGCGGTCGGCGGACGGGGTGCGGCGGCTCAGCGGCCCTGGAGGGCCCGCACGTTGTCGCCGAAGGTCCAGCCCTTCGACCCGTCCCAGTTCAGCGACCAGGTCATCAGGCCCTTCAGGCCGCCCCGGTAGGTGTTCCACGCCTGGGTCACCGTCGCCGGGGCCATGTGGCCGCCCCCGGCGCCGGGCTGCGCCGGTAGCCCGGGGACCTGCTTGTCGTACGGGACCCGGATGGTGGTGCCCTGCACGACCAGCCCGGCGTTGAGGCAGTCGGTCTGGGCGGTGAAGCCCTGCACGGTGCCGGCCGGGTAGGAGTCGCCGGAGCAGCCGTACATGCTGCCGTTGTAGTACTGCATGTTCAGCCACCAGAGCCGGCCGTTGTCGGCGTACCGCTTGATGATCGGCAGGTACGCGCCCCAGATGGAGCCGTAGGTGACGCTGCCGCCGGTGACGTACGCGGTCTCCGGCGCCATGGTGAGGCCGAAGCCGGCGGGCATCCGCGCGAGCACCCCGTCGATGATGCGGATCAGGTTCGCCTGCGACGGGGAGAGCTGGGAGATGTTCCCGCTGCCGGTGAGCCCGGTCTCGATGTCGATGTCGATGCCGTCGAAGTTGTACCGCTGGAGGATCGGCACGACGGTCGCGACGAAGCGGTCGGCGACCGCGGCCGAGCTGAGGTCGATTCCGGCGGTCGCGCCACCGATCGACAGGAGGATGGTCAGACCGGCCGCCTTGGCACGGCACATCTCGGCGGGAGTGGGCACCTTGACGGTGGCGTCCATGCCGTCCTCCCAGAGCACGGTGCCGTCGGCGCGGATGACGGGGAACGCCGCGTTGATCACGTTGTACCCGTGCGCGGGGATCCGGGCGTCGGTGATCGGGATCCAGCCCAGCGGCGGGTGGACGCCGTTGGCCGCGCCGTCCCAGTTCTCCCAGTAGCCCTGGAGCACCTTGCCGGCCGGCTTCGGCCTGCCGGCGCAGGTGTCCGGGCCGGGCGGGGTGGGCGTCGTGGTGGGTGTCGGCGTCGGGGTGGGGGAGGGCCCCGACGTGGCGGTCGGGGTGGGTGCGGGCGTGCCACCTCCGTCGCAGGCGCCGAGGTCGGTCCAGAGCGAGGGCGTCGCGGCGGGGTTCCAGCCGGCGCCCGGCGGGGGCGTGTGCGTCACCAGCGCCTGGTAGGAGCGCCCGGCATAGCTGACCCGGCTGCCGGCGGCGTACGTGGTCCCCTCGGCCCAGGCCGGCGCGGTGCAGGCCGCGACGGCGACGTCGGGGGCGGTCTCCGCGGCGGCGCGGCCGTGCACGGCGGGCATGGCCGCCAGGGTGGCGGTGAGCGCCGCGCCGGCCAGCAGCGCGGGCATCGTACGTCGAAGTCGCATGGCATTCCTCCTCGTCGATGGCGGGAGGCTATCAATTAACTTTGTTAAATGTAAACGGCGGAGCGGAGGCGGCGTGCCGGCGAGGCCGTCGCGGGGCGGTCGGCGGCTGCCGGAGGAAGCCGGTAAAACTTTTCGCCAATATCGACGTTGGCTGTGGAGCTAATCTCCGGACCGGGATACCCTCCGGTGGACACCTGCCGTCCATCGTGGAGGAGATCGAGCATGCGTAAGTTGATGTCGGCGGTCGGAGCCGGAGCGATGCTGACCGTGGGGCTGCTCGCCGGCGCGAGCCCGGCGCAGGCGGCGAGCTGCACGCTCGTGCAGTCCGAGATCTACAACGGGGCCAACATCATCGCCTGGTCGCAGGGCCTGCAGGGCTGCTCCGGCGACGTCTACTGGGAGATCCAGTCGGGCGACGCCGGCGGCTGGCAGGTCGCGCAGAGCGGCACCACGCACTACGCCAACGAGGTGCAGAGCTACTACGGCGACGTCGAGCTGCCGTGTTACCTGCGGGTCTACGCGAAGTTCGGCACCCAGGAGAAGCTGACCCAGCCCGCGCGCAACAACAACTGCGCCGGCTGACGACCGGGTCGGACGGGGCGGGGTGCGCGCCCCGTCCGACCCGGACTCCCGCAGCGGTTACGCGGCGGGATACCGCGTGACGTAGACGGGCTCGCCCACCCGCGTCGTGTCGGCCGCCGCGCCCACGCCGTTGACCACGTGGTCGATCGTGCCGGCGCTCAGGTTCACGGTCATGACGTGGTGCAGCCTGACGCCCGGGGCGACGGGGACCTCGAAGCCGTTCTCCGTGCGGATCGACGGGTTGTTCTGGTTGAACACGTACACCCCGCCGCCGTGCAGCGTGTGGTGCCGCACCCGGTCGCCGACCTTGTACCCGGCCCAGCCCTCGACGGCGCCGTTCATCCAGTCGGCCTGCGTCGGCGGGTCGTACGGCAGCTCGTTCTGGTAGAGGATCGTCGTGCCGTGCTCACCGTTCCAGACCGTGTTGTACCGCTGGAAGTGCTCGACGAACAGGCCGGTGGCCGTCACGTGGTCGCCGTTGATGACGGCGCCGTAGCGACCGGTGTTGGTCCGCCAGCGGTCGGTGTCGCCGTTGACGCCCTCGGTGAAGCCCTCGACGCCGTGGTCCCCGCGCCACACCCAGGTGTGGTCGATCAGGACGTGGTCGGCGTTGACCTCCAGCGCGGTGTGCGTCCTGCCGATGTGCGGCCCGCCGACGCGGAAGTACACGTCGGAGAGCGTGATCGGGTTGCGCGGGGTGCTGGCGTTGCGGCCGTGCTCGCGCCCCACCCGCAGCAGCACCGGCGACTCGGCCGGGCCGGCGTCGATGGTCACCCCGGCGACGACGACGCCGGGCACGCCGGCGACGTCCAGCGGTACGGCGCCGTTCACGGCGGTGAGCGTGGCGTGACCGATGCCGAGCACCACGGTGTCGGGCCGCCGGACCTCGATGCTGCGGGCGATGTCGTACACGCCGGGGGTGAGCAGCAGGTGCTTGCCGCGGGCCAGCTGGCTGTTGATGACGTGCACCGGATCGGACGGCTTGGCGATGAAGAAGTCCCGGATGTCGATGGTGCGCCCCGGCGTCATGCCGTCACCCCAGGAGATGCCCCGGCTGTCTCGCCGGACGGCGGGGACGCGGACCTGGTAGCGGCCCCGGTCGTCGACGAACAGGTACGGCTTCTCCCTGCTGAGGGGCGTGGTGTCCAGCGTGGTGTACGGCGGGTCGGGGAAGTCGGCGTCGTCGGGGGCGCCCACGGTGCCGGCGAAGACCTGGTTCCACACCGCGTTCGACCAGCTCTCGACCTCGCTGTTGCGGGTCAGCCACTGCTGCTGGGAGCCGTTGGTGGTGGCGGGCAGCCGGGAGTCGGCGATGAAGCCGCCGCTGGCGTACTGCGGGCCGGCGGTGCAGTAGTCCATCAGGGACAGGCCGCCGCCGCTGATGTCGAGGCGGCGCATGGAGACCGCCTGGGAGACCGCCCAGAAGTTCGCCGAGGAGCGGCAGCCGTCCTGGCCGGTGGCGTTGACGGACAGCGACAGGTTGGACAGGGTGCGCCAGAAGTTGACCAGGGCGATGCAGTTGCCGGTCCCGCCGCCTTCGAGGCAGCGGTTGTAGGTCTCGATCTTGCCGTTGACGGTGACGTCGGTGGGGGAGGCGCCCAGGCCGGAGACCTCGGTGTAGTAGCCGACCTTCACGTGCAGGGGCTGCGTGTCCGTACCGTAGCTGCCGGGCTTGAAGAGGTACGCGTGCCGCGCGGTGCCCATCTCGGCGTCGACCTGCCGGGCGTGCGCCGCGTCGAGGGTCGCCTGGATCTCGGCGACCGGTGTGTCGGGGTCGAAGATCGTCACGTTGGGCCCGAAGTCCGGGGCGCCGTGCCGGGCCGGTCCGGCGGCGGCGGCCGTGCCGGTGGTGCTGGCGACGGCCGTCAGCACCAGGCCGAGGGCGAGCGTCCGGCGGAGCCGCCGTCGCGCGTCGGGGGACTGCATTCTCATCGTTCGTCCTCTCCGCCGGCCGGGCGCGGGTGCCGGGCTCGGCGACGTGGTGGGGAGGTGTTCCGGCACGGCGCGGGTGGGCGCGCCGGTGGCCGGCTCGCGGTCGTCGTCGACCTGCCTCGTGGGGCGGCGGCGGGGGCGACGCCTTCGTGAGAGCGCTCTCTCGCCATCGCGACTTCTATCACGCTGTGAAAGAAGAGTTGGCATGTTTCTACCCTGTCGATCCGCCCCGGCGCTACTGCTGCGCCGCCGCGATCAGGGCGGGGTCTCGCGGGGCACCGCGCCGGCCGCGCTGTTCGTGGTGTGGGCCGGTCACGCGTCGACGACCAGCCGGACCGTCACCGTGTCTCCCACCGCCAGCCCCTCGGCCCGTCGCACGGCCGCCTTCACCGGCACGATGTAGCGCCCGTCCTTGGGAAACAGCGACGTGCTCCAGCCGGTCTTCCCGATCCGGGCCGCGACCGGGATCATGCCCCAGCCGTAGCTCACGCCCGCGGATCGCACGGCCAACTCCTGGCAGCCGTCCTCGGGGACGGTGATGAAGTGCCACGGCGCAGGCCCCGCCAGAACCACAGCTCACCACCGAACTCCAGGTCCATCGGCTCAGCATAGGAGCGGGAACCGACTTCCTCGCGACGGGCGGAGTGCCGCCGGCCGGTCCCGCGCAGGCTCGGCGGCGCTCGCGTCGTCAGCGCCGATGCGGCAGCATGCACCCGTGCTCCTGATCGTTGCCTCGGACCCGCTACGACCGCGCCACCCGGACGCCCACTTCGCGCCGGAGGCACGCGCCGCCCGGGAGGCCGGCGTCAAGGTCGCCGTCGTCGACCACGACGCGTTGGCCCGTGGCGACGACGTGTCGCGGGCGGTGTCGCGGGTGACGGCCGAGGGCGTCGCGGTCTACCGCGGCTGGATGCTGCGCAGCGAGCGGTACGCCGCCTTCGCGGACGCGTTGGCCAGACGGGGCGTCAGCCTGCGTACGAGCGGCGAGCAGTACCGGCGCGCCCACGAGCTGCCGGGCTGGTACCCGGACCTGGTCGAGCTGACGCCACGCTCGGCGTGGACGGTCGGCACCGAGCGTGCCGAATTCGACCGGGCGAGGCGTGCGCTCGGCGGCGGGGCGGCGGTGCTGCGCGACTTCACCAAGTCGATGAAGCACCACTGGCACGAGGCGGCGTTCATCCCGGATCTCGACGACGGCGACGCCGCCTGGCGGGTCGCCAGCCGCTTCCTCGACCTGCGCGGCGAGGACCTCGTCGGCGGCCTGGTGCTGCGCCGGTTCGAGCGGTTCACCACCGCCGAGGTCCGCACGTGGTGGGTCGACGGCGTCTGCGTCCTCGTCGGCGCCCATCCCGACAGTCCGCACGACACGCCGCCGGAGGCGTTCGACGCGGGCCCGGTGAGCGGTTCGGTGGCGGCGCTGGGGCTGCCGTTCGTGACCGTGGACCTGGCCCTGCGCGCCGACGGCGTCTGGCGGATCGTCGAACTCGGTGACGGGCAGGTCAGCGACCGACCGTCCACCGTCGACCCGGCCGCTCTGGTCGACGTCCTGCGTCGCGGATCCTGACCTCCGAAACTTCCGGTGCTCCGGTCGACGTCGGCCCGGCTCGCGGGCAGGGCGTGAGCCTGCCCGAGGCAATGATGTGGCGCGCATCCGTCGGAAGAATCCGATAACCGGGCGTTGAGGTTCCGGACATGTTCCGATACGGTCCGATGGAAGGGCTTCGATCAACTCACGGTGTCGAGGATGCTGACGGCGGCGTGGTCTCCGGGCGACCACTCCACCGGCCCCACACCGTGGCGGGCGGTTGCCGAGGCGGCCTTCTCATCCAATCGGCTCATCGAAAGGCTCTGCCATGGACAACATGCTCGCCCGTGCCAGCGGGCGCCCGGTGACCCGCCGGCGGCCACGCGTCGCGCTGGCGTCGGTCGTGGTCGGTCTCGCCGTCGCCGCCACGACGGTCGTGGTGGCGTCCGGCGCCAGCGCCGGCACGACCCTGGGGGCGTCCGCCGCCGAGAAGGGGCGCTACTTCGGCGCCGCGGTCGCCGCCCACAAGCTCTCCGACACCACGTACGTGGGGATCCTCAACCGGGAGTTCAACTCGGTCACCCCCGAGAACGAGATGAAGATCGACGCCACCGAGCCGCAGCAGGGGCAGTTCACCTTCGGCAACGCCGACCGGATCGTCAACCACGCGCGCGCCAACGGGATGAAGGTGCGGGGGCACACGCTGGCCTGGCACTCCCAGCAGCCCGGCTGGATGCAGAACATGAGCGGCTCCGCCCTGCGTTCCGCAATGCTGAACCACGTCACCCAGGTCGCCACCTACTACCGTGGCAAGATCGACTCCTGGGACGTGGTGAACGAGGCGTTCGCCGACGGCGGCAGCGGGGCCCGCCGCGACTCGAACCTGCAACGCACCGGCAACGACTGGATCGAGGTGGCGTTCCGCGCCGCGCGCGCCGCCGACCCGACCGCGAAGCTGTGCTACAACGACTACAACACCGACGACTGGTCGCACGCGAAGACCCAGGCCGTCTACAACATGGTCCGCGACTTCAAGGCCCGGGGCGTGCCGATCGACTGCGTGGGCCTCCAGTCGCACTTCAACAGCGCCTCGCCCTACCCGGGCAACTACCGCACCACGCTGTCCAGCTTCGCGGCGCTCGGCGTCGACGTGCAGATCACCGAGCTGGACATCGAGGGCTCCGGCGCCAGCCAGGCCACCGCGTACCGCAATGTGGTCAACGACTGCCTCGCCGTGGCCCGCTGCACCGGCATCACCGTGTGGGGCATCCGGGACACCGACTCCTGGCGGGCCAGCGGCACCCCGCTGCTCTTCGACGGCAGCGGCAACAAGAAGCCGGCGTACACCGCGACCCTCGACGCCCTCAACGGCGGCACCACTCCGCCGCCCACCACGGCGCCCCCGACCACCCCGCCGCCCACCACCCCGCCGCCGTCCGGCGACTGCGCCGCGACGGTGTCGCTGAACTCGTGGAACGGCGGCTTCGTAGCCACGGTACGGGTCACCGCAGGCGCTGCGGCGATCAACAGCTGGGCGGTCGCCCTCACGCTGCCGGGCGGCGCGACGATCACCAACACGTGGAGCGCGCGCGCCACCGGGACCAGCGGCGCCGTGACGTTCCGCAACGTCGACTACAACGGCCGACTCTCCGCCGGAGCCACCACCGAGTTCGGCTTCCAGGGCACCGGGACCGGCCCGACCGGCACGCCCACCTGCACCGCGAGCTGACCCGTCCGACGGCCCGGCGTGGGGAGCAATCCGCGCCGGGCCGCCGACGCCGTACATCACTCCGCGCCCTCCGATCAGCAGGAATGTTCTCCCCGCAGGTGCACGCGTTGCGCGGAACACCAACGGGCTGCACGGGAGGGCTCGCCGTCGGTGGAGCAGAGCACGATCCCGAGCGAGTGCTGGCGTACTCCTTGTGCGGAGCATCTGCTCGCCTCCGCCGCTGGGGGAGATGGTGGGGTGCATTGCACAGCCAACTGCACGCAACGGAGCCTGGTCGCACCGCGCAGGGAGTCGAGGGCCACTACGTCTGTGCGGCTGGGTCCTCACTGCCGTCGCCTTGGTTCGGCCGCAGCATTGGCGGATAGAGGATCCTGGCGGGCCCACGTCGGAACAATTCAGCCGGTCGGCCTGGTTGATCCGTTCGCCTTTTGTCCGCATCAACGACGAACCCCTCGGTGCGTCGTACCTTGCGATGAAAGTTCTGCGGATTGAGGCTGACTCCCCAGACCGCCTCGTACACCTGCCGGAGCTCACTGACCGTGAACAGCTCTGGGCAGAAGGCGGTCGCGACGGTGGTGTACTCCAACAATCTGCGTGCGTGCTCGAGCGTATGCGAAAGAATCTGGTTGTGGTCGAAGGCCAGGGGTGTGCTTCGTAGTTCGTCGACCTCGATCCAGTCTGCTCTGGATGCGTCAGTCCCCCCGGTCACTTCCGGCAGGTTCGGGGCGATCGCGAGGAAGGCAGTAGTGACGATGCGGCCCCGGGGATCCCGGTTCGGTAGCGAGTACGTGCGCACCTGCTGGAGCGGGAGCTTTCCGCCGTCCAGGCCGGTCTCCTCGGCGAGTTCCCGCTTCGCCGTATCCTCAAGCGATTCGCCTGGCCGAACGAAGCCGCCTGGCAGCGCCAGCCAACCGAAATAGGGCTCGTCCTTCTTTCCGCGTTTGACCAGTAGGACGTTGAGGCGCTGTTCGCGGATCGTGAGGATGACGAGGTCGGCCGCAGGCAGCGCTGCGACCCGTGGACGCCGGATGGGCTTGAAGTGGAGGTCGCCGCCGATGATGCCAGCTACCAGGTCTTGAGGGCTTAGCACGGTCCCAGCGGGAACCTCGATTGGCAGGTCCTTCGGTGGCTCGGCGAAGTAGACCGCCATACCGCGCTCGTGGATGCGTCCCAATTCGTAGGTTGTCGTACGGCCGATGTATCCGCCCGGATTGACGACGTAGACGAAGTCTGACGAGAAGATCTTCCTGAGCGTGGCGGCTTGAATGTGATGATCCGAGGACAGTGGCGGGTCGGATTCGAAGCGTACGAAGTCTCGCTTGGGGTCCTCGATTCGCTCGATTGGCGGTGACTTCACCACCATGCCGGCAGCAGCGAAGATCTGGGCGGCCTCCACGACCTCTGTGTAGTGCTTCCGGAAACTTCCGACGAGTGAGACCGACGGCTGAATCACGAGCCGGCCTCACGTTCATGGTCAGCCTCGGCGGCGGTCGAGGTGGGTTCCTGAAACCGGCGCACGAGCTCAGCCGCCGCAAGGCTGGTGCCGGTGACGACGGTGGTGATCACAGCAGGATCGTATCGTTTGAGGACCATCAGGATCGCGAGCCCGAAGACGATCGTGACTGCGATCAGGCCCACGGCGTTCCGGTTGATTGAACGCTTGGCTCGTCTGCTCATGCGCAAAACTCTGCCAGCTCGAACCGCCGGACCGTCGGTGCAGATATTGGCCCTAGGACGAAAAAGCTCCTGTCTCCGCAGGTCAAGGCGGGTGGATGAGAAAGCGTCAGGCTGACGTATAGGTCTTCGACCTGCTCGCTCTTCTGATCGTCGTCGCCGAAGCGGCGAATGGTGGATCACCGGAACGGTTCCACAGCCAGGGCGCGCGACGGGTGACCGGCCTCGGCAGGCACAGACGCGGCTTTGGCGTTCACGGCTGACGCAAGCCTGGTCGAGTTGGTGGGTGGGCGGTAGCAGCCGAGGCGGTTGGTCTATGCCCTGGGTGGTGCGCGCCGAGCCGACTCGCGGCCGTGACCCGTGGCGGAGACGCCAGCCGGTACACCGCGTTCCCTCAGGTGTTCGCCACGCGGGTAACCGTCGGCTCCGACCGATCGCGAGTCGTGTCGAAGACGGGCGCCCCGCTCCGTCCCAGAGGGTGACGGGCTGTTCCGCCGTGCGGGCGGAGCGGCGGAACGAACGATCGGGAGGAGCCGGGATGCGGAAAGTGATCGCGAACGAGTGGATGACGCTGGACGGGGTGGTGCAGGCGCCCAGCTATCCCGACGAGGACCTGACCGGTGGCTTCCAGCACGGCGGCTGGCATGCCCGTTACTTCGACGAGCTGTCGATGGGCTGGGTGATCGAGAACGTACGCGGCGCGGGTGGCTACCTGTTGAGACGGGGCACGTACGAGATCTTCGCGGCCCACTGGCCGAACGCGCCGGAGGAGCAGCAGGTGCTCGCCGGGCCCCTGAACGCGTTACCGAAGTACGTCGCCTCGACGACTCTCGACGAGCCGCTCGGCTGGTCGAACTCGACACTGCTGCCAGACGACATCGAGGCGGCCGTGCGCGCGCTGAAGGCCGAGACGGGGAAGGACCTGCATCTGATCGGCAGTCCCGGTCTCTTCCAGAGCCTGCTGGACCTCGGCCTGGTCGACGAGCTCCGGGTGATGATCGATCCGCTGGTGGTGGGCGGCGGCGGCAAGCGCCTGTTCGGCGCCGACGGCGCACACCGTCCGCTGCGGCTGGCCGACAGCCAGGTGACCAGCACGGGCGCGATCATCGCGACGTACGTCGCCACGAACCCGAGCTGACCTGGTGGCGGCAGGTCGCCGAACTCGCCCGGTGCGAGCGGGGGGCGATGGTGCTGGCTGTGCGGTTGTGTATCCGGGGTGGACGAGTCCACTGATCGTCGCCCACGTCGCCGTTCTCCTGCCGGTCGCTCGACACCAGGCGGCTCCCCACCGGCCTGGGCTTCTCTCAGCCGGCGCCGAAGCAGACGAAGGCGGCGGCGGTGGCATGGGCGGCACCACCACCGGCGGTGCCGAACGCGCGCTGGGCCTCGGCGAGCGCCACCGCCGGCGGAGCACCGGCACGCATCCGCCGGTGCAGGTCCAGCATCAGCGCGGTGGTCAGGTCGGCCGGCACCGGCAACACGGTGGCGATCAGGCTGCGGGTGCCCAGGGCCAGCAGCACGGCGGTGAAGCCCATCACCTCGTCGCCCGGCCGGACGCCGGAGAGGCCGGAGTCGCAGGCGGAGAGCACCACGCAGCCCGGTGGGCGGGTCAGCCGCTCCAACTCGTACGCGGTCAACGGCCCGTCGGCCAGTTCGAGGGTGGAGAAGAGCGGGTTGTCGGCGCGGAAGGCGCCGTGCGCGGCGATGTGCGCCAGCCCGGCCCCGTTCAGCGCGTCGGTGACCGCGTCGGCGGTGGCGGCGCAGCCGGTGAGGGGGCGGGAGCCGGGCAGGGCCGCGCCCAGCTGACGTACCTCGGTCTCGGCGGCGGGCAGCCGGGGCCCGGCCACCAGCACCGGCGGGCCGGCCGGGACGATCCGCCCGACGGCGCGCAACCAGACCGTCGCCGAGGGGGCCACCGTCACCGGCCGGCCGGCGCAGGTCGGCAGGCCCGACCAGGGCACGGCGTGCAGCGCGGCGATCGGGACGATCACCAGTGGCCGGTCGCGCAGCAGCCGGCGTACCGGGTCGAAGAGCTGTTGGTCCAGCGCGGTGGTGGCGAACTCGACCCCGGCCCGGGCGCTGGCCGAGTCGCCGGTGGTGACCAGCCGGCGCAGGCCGAACCGGTGCAGGCGGGCCCGGCCCAGCGCCTCGTCGAGCGGGCCGAGGTCGTGCAGGCTGGTCCGGCCGTCGCGGACCAGCACCGCGCGCAGCCGTGGCCCGTGCGCCACCAGCTCCAGCAGCACGGCGTCACCGAGCGCGGCGGCGAGGGCGGCAACCGTCGGCGGTGCCACCAGGTCGCCGCCGTCCGCGCCCCGGGCCCCGCCGTGCGCGCCCCGGGCCAGTTCGCGGATGCGCTGCTCGAGTCGGCCCTGGCTGCGCCGCAGCGCGTACCCGGGGTGCCCGGCGAGCAGCGCGTCCTCCAGGGCGGTGCTGACCATCCGCAGCTCGGCCAGGGCGGCGGCCAGCTCGGGGTCCTGCGGCGGCTGCACCGCGCGCATCCGCAGGGCGTTGGCCCGCCAGCGTTCCGCCCAGGCCAGCACCTGGGCGGGCGTGCCGGTGCGGACGGCGATGTCCAGTCCCTCGGCGGCGAGTTCGTGCCCGTACGCCCCGCTGTGTGCGCGTAGCTCGCTGGCGCCCAGGGAGGCCCGGTGGCCGTCGAGCACCCCCAGCCCCCGGCGCAGGGCCCGGGCCGCCCCGCGCAGGTCCCCGTCGAGCCTGCGCCGCAGCGCGAGCGCGTACCAGCCCTGGGCCCGGTGGGGCGCGGTGCCCCGGCGGTGCGCGCGGGCCGCCACCGCCAGCAGCTCGGCCGCCAGGGCGGGCCGGCTCATGGCCTCGGCCAGCCGGGCGGCCTCGATCCGGGTGGTCAGTGCCGGCGAGGGCCAGCCGGTGGCGTCGAGCTGCCCGGCGGTGCGCACCATGGCCGTGAGCAGGGCCGTCGACCGGGTGCCCCGGGCGAACTCGGCGCGCAGTTCGACGTGCCGGGCGAAGGCGGCCCAGATGCGGCGCCCCTGGCGGCGGAACCGGGCCCGGGACGAGGCGGCGGCGGCCGCGGCGGTGTCCAGGTCACCCGCGAGCAGCGCCGCCCGGGCCCGCGCCAGCAGCGCCTCGGCGAGATCCGAGGCCATGCCACGCCGCCGCAACTCCGTAACGGCGGACGTGGCGACCTCGACCGCCTCGTCGACAAGGGGTACGGAGAGCAGCAGTTCGAAGCGGTCCAACAGCAGCGCCGGCCGGGGCACCGACAACCGGCGGTACTCGTCGCCGACGGTGGCGAAGCTGCGCAGCGCGCCCGCGACGTCGCCGCGCTGGCCGGCGGCGATGCCGATGTTCCAGCGGGCGTCGGCGGCGGCCAGGTCGAGCCCGAGCCGGCTGAAGATGGCGGCGGAGCGGAACAGGTCGTCGTCGGCGTCCCGGCTGGTGCCCCGGTGGGCGTTGAGCAGCCCACGGTTGTTGCGCGCCCGCGCCTCCAGCAGCAGGTCGCCCTCGCGCTGGGCGATCTCCACCGCGATGCCGTAGTCCCGGACCGCCTCGTCGAACCGTCCCCGGTAGTGCAGCACGACGCCCCGCTGCATCCGGGCCCGGCCGGCGTCGGCACCGGTCAGCCGGGGCAGTGCCAGGGTCACCGCGCGAAGCGCCGCGCCGGTGCGCCCGGCGTTGGCCAGGACGTACCCGAGGCTCATCCGGGCCAGTGCCCGTGCCCGGGGCGAGTCGGTGACCCGCACCGCCCGGCGCAGGTGCCGCAGGGCGCCCGGCAGGTCGTTGAGTTCCCGCAGGGCCAGCCCGATGGCGCGTTCGGCGGTGGACCGCTCGTCGGCGTCGGGGTGACCGGCGGCGAGGACCTGGCGGGCGATCGCGATCGCCTCGCGGGGGTAGCGCTGGACGGCGTCGAGCGCGGCCTGGGCCTGGACGGCACCGGGAACGGTGCTGTCGGCCATGCCAAGAAGAATCCCGCAGTCGCGCTCCCCGGTCAATCGCCTCGAGGCGGATCGGACATCAGTCGCCTGGCCGACGATCAATTGACACCCGACTATCCTTTGAAATAATCGTCCGGTGCCTCGGAGAGCGCTTCCGTAGCTGCCCGGCCCGCCGCCGACCACGCATCTTCGACCGCCTGGAGGACCGGTGCCGTCTGACGACTCCTTCGCGTCGCGCCCGCCCGCCGGGCTGTCCCGCCGGCAGGTCATGGCCTGGTCCACCCTGGTCGCCGCAGCGGCGCCGCTCGGTCTCGTCGGGCGCGGCGCCCCGGCCGCCGCCGGCGAGTCGCCCGACGAGACCTACCAGCGGGTCTTCCTGGAGGCCCTGGCCGCCGACCCCGACCTGCGCCGCCACGCCGTCGCGGGCCGGGAGTTCCTCTACCGGCCCCGGCAGCTGCTGGTGGCCCACCCGGACGTGCAGCGGGTCGTGGGTCGGCTGCGCAGCTACGGCCACCCGGTCACCGAGGGCGTCGGCTTCGGCGGCGTCGCCCGACTCCTCTTCGCCACCGAGACCGACATCCCGTCGGTGGTGACCAGGCTCCGCGACCCGCAGCAGTGGCCCGGGCAGCCGGTGCCCCTGGTCCAGCCGCACCACGCCCTGCTCGGCTTCGGCAACATCATGGGCAACCCGGGCGGTCCGCCCCGGGTCGCCGCTGCCCTGCCGGCGCCGGATCCGGCGCGCGCGGGTGAGGGGGCGGGGGTGACGGTGGGGATCTGCGACACCGGCATCTGGCGGCTGGCCGGTTCCCGCCATCCGCAGTGGTTGGCCGGCAGCTATCTTCCCGAGGTCGACGACGAGGACGCCCTCTACGTCGGCGCTGACGTGCTCGCACTCCAGGGCGGCCACGGCACGTTCGTCGCCGGAGTGGTCCGGCAGGCCGCGCCGGGCGTACGTCTCGATCCCGAGGCCGCGCTGAACGCCACCGGCGTCGGCGACGAGGAGATGCTTGTCGCCGCCCTCGGTCGGCTCGGCCCGCAGGTGTCGGTCGTCAACCTCTCGTTGGGCTACTTCACCCAGGACGATCAGCCTCCGCTGCCGCTGGTCAACGCCCTGGCCGGGCTGCCCGGCCGGGCGGTGGTGGCGTCGGCGGGCAATGCCGGCACCAGCCGGCGGGCCTGGCCGGCCGCCCTGGACCGGGTCCTGGCGGTGGGCGCGGTGAGTGCCGGCGCCACCGGCCCGGTGCCGGCGTCGTACAGCAGCTACGGGTCGTGGGTGGACGCCTGTGCCCTGGGGGACCGGACCAGCACCTACGTCAGGGGTCGGCTCCAATTGCCGGGCCAGCCGATCCGGTACTTCGACGGCTTCGCGGCCTGGACCGGCACCTCGTTCGCCACCGGCCACGTCGCCGGCCGGCTGGCCGCGCTGATGACCAGCGCCGGGCTCGGCGCGGAGGCGGCCCGAGCCGCGCTGGTCGCCGGCCCCCGCTGGCATCCCGACTACGGCGTACTCGTCGCGTGAGGTCGTCGGCACCGGCGCGCGGGGCGTCGTACCGGTGAGCGAGCGCAGCACCGTCGGGCTGGTAGCCGCAGCCTCCTGCGGTGACGAGCGGGCGTGGGGTGAGCTGGTGCGCCGCTACACCCCGCTGGTGCTCTCGGTGATTCGGTCGCACGGACTCGACCAGGTCGACGCGGCGGACGTGAACCAGACCGTCTGGCTCCGCGCCGTGGAGCACCTGGGACGGCTGCGGGAGTCCAACGCCCTGCCCGCCTGGCTGGTCACCACCACCCGACGCGAGTGTTACCGGCTGCTTCGCCTCGGCCGGCGGACCCAGCCGTTCGACCCGTACGACGACTCGGTCGACCGGCACGTCGGCGCCCATCTGCTGGTGGACCCGGTCACCCCGGACGAGGACCTGTTGCGCGCCGAGCGGCAGCAGGCGCTGCGGGAGGCGTTCGCGCAGTTGCCGCCGCGCTGCCGGGACCTGCTGGCCCTGCTGCTGGCCGATCCGCCGGTCAGCTACCGCGAGATCGGCGCGCGGTTGGGCATGCCGGTGGGTAGCGTCGGTCCGAGCCAGGCCCGGTGCCTGCACAAGCTGCGGAACTGTCCGGCACTCGCCCCTTTCCTCAGGGCGCGCCCGGGCGACGAGGGGAGCGGAGGTGACCGGGATGGAGCCGTGGCCGCCAGCCGCTGACGACGCCCTGCTGGCCGAGTTGAGGGCCGCCCTGCGGGACTCCGGCCCGGTGCCGGAGGAGTTCCTGGCCGCAGCCCTCGCCGCGTTCAGCTGGGGGACCGTCGACGCCGAGCTGGCCCTCGCCGAGCTGACCTTCGACTCGGCCTGCGATCCGGAACCGGCCGGTCCCACCCGCTCCGCCGGCTCGGCCCGCACGCTGACGTTCCGCACCGGTGCGGTGGTGGTCGAGATCGAACTGACCCCGACCGGCATCGTCGGGCAGCTCTCACCGGCCCGGGGCGGGCGGGTCGCCGCCCGGACCGCCGTCGGCCCGTACGAGGAGGTGCCGGTGGACGCGGTCGGCTACTTCTCGATGGGGGTGCCGCCCGCCGGTCCGGTCCAGTTCTGCGCCCGCACCGCCGGGTACGCGGTGGCGACCGCCTGGGTCACGCTGCGCTGAGCGGACACCGGGCGGGCCCGGGCGAGGCGGGACCGCCCGGGACACCGGCCGGACACGGGTGGAACGGAGGTCGCGGGCCCCGTCCGCGACCTCCGTCCCTGCCCCTCGAGGGCGTTATCCGGCCCGCTGGGCCACCGTGATGTCGTACCGCACGCCGCCGAGGTCGGCCCGTGCGGCGCCGGTGGTGTCCGGGCCGATCTGGGTCACGTTGACGGCCATCTGCTCCCGGGTCGGCACGGTCGCCGTGAAGTTGAGCGAGAAGGCGAGCCGCTCACCGGGGTTGAGCTCCAGGTTGTCCAGGCTGGCCTGGCCGATGTCGACGATCTCGACCTGGTTGCGGCCCACCTCGCGGACACCCTTGCCGGCCTTGCCGCCCTTGGCCCAGCGCTCGAACAGGGTCGGTCCGAGGTCGGCGACGAGCCGGCCACCGGCGGCCTGGAACGGTGCCCCGGTCTGGCTGAAGACCACGCTGCTGCGGGCCGGCCGGGTCAGCGTGTTGCCGATGGCGAACGGCCGGATCTGCGCCAGGCCGCCCGCGGTCACCGCCACCGAGTCCACGTTGCGCCAGGCGATGTTGTTGTTGTGGCGGGTGTTGACGCCGATGTCCGGTCCCTCGAAGGTCATCGGGTCGTTGGCGGAGACCCAGCGGGCCAGCAGGCAGAAGTGACCCGGCCCGGGCACGTTGTCCCACGGGATGGTGACCGAGGTGACGCCCGGATAGACAGGCACCGCCATCGCCCCGATCTGCGTCCACGCGCCCGGCCAGCCCGCTCCGCCGCCGGGCGTGGTCCGGTAGACCCAGATCGTGCCCTCCTCCATGACGCTGTCGCCGTACGGGCCGGGGTTGCGCAGCTTGATGAAGATGTAGTTCCGCTGGCCGACGATCGGGTTCTGGCTGGTCGCGCACTCGATGGCGGTGTGGCAGACCTTGATGTCCGGGCTCTGCCAGAGCGGGTTCAGCGCGTGCGGTTCGAGCCCCACGTCGGCGGCGGTGTCCTTCATGTACACGTCGACCGCCGCGGCGGTGGCGGGGCCGTCCGCCGGGCCGGCCAGTGGCGCGGCACCGGCCGCGGTGACGGACAACAGCGTCGCCAGTGCCGCGCCGGTGAGCAGGGCGAGCGTCGAACGGCGCGCTCTTCCTGCGAGTCTGGTAGACACATTTCCTCCCGATGATGGGGGATCGCCGTTCGCCCCGGGGTGGTGGCGTGGGCGGGTGGACATCCTTACGGAGCCCGATCGACGCAAGTAGATACATCTGACGCCGACGGGTGATGTCAGATGGCGTGAGTTGCCGTCAAGCCGGCGAAAGCCGCAGAGCGCTCGGATGCGGCGCGCGGGCGAGGACGCACTCGCTGTCCGATGACCGACGCGCTACTGACTGCCACTGCCTTCCGGGTGCTACCTCTCTGCGGGCGTTCGGCCGACCGGGCCGGGCCGGCAGAGCGAAGGAGCCCTCCACATGTTCCCGTTTCCCGACGAAGCGACCAGGAAGGCACTCGATCTCGGCCGGCGCGAGGTGTTCCAGACCTACCGGGTGCTGATGGCCTGCGAACTCCAGCGGCTGCGGCCCATCGTCGGGGCGCTGCCGGCAGGGCTGCGCCGCGACCAGTTGACCGCCCGGCTCGACAAGGTCGCCGCCCTGGCCGTCGGGACCTGGCTGCAACAGATCTCGGAACGCGGCGCGACGATGCACCAGGCGGCCACGCTGTTCAAGGAGGTGCAGGACTCGCTCGACGGGGTCGTGCCCTCCGCCGTCGGCAACCCGTATCTCGTCGCCGCTGTGGACGAACTGAAGACCAGGATCGTCGACGTCATGAACGACGACAAGAGCCCCACGCACGTCGCCGTCAACACCGCGTTCGCGCGACTGTTCGGGTCCACCTCGTCGGTGGCCAAGGCGCGTTTCGCGCAGACGGTCACGGCCCTGCAGGCAGTGCTCAAGCGCACCGACGGCCGACGGTCGGGATTCGTGTGCAACCTGTCGTTGCCCGACGGGATGGGCGCACTGGCCAGCGGTCAGGGTGACACCGCCATCATCAACGTGGGTCGTTCCGCGCTCGACGGGACGATGCACCTGTGGGAGCTCGCCGCCACGCTCGCTCACGAGGGCACGCACATCCTGGCGGACAATCCGACGGTCGACATCGTCTACCGCCACCGCAACGCCGCCTACTACCTGCAGGGCCAGATCGCCCTGCAGAACGCCGCCAACTTCGAGCAGACCGTCTGCGAGGCGTTGGGCGAGGGTGGCCCGTTCCCCACCGACGAGCAGGTGGCCGCCATGCGGGGACGCACCGCGCCCCGGATGGACTCGGTGCACACCGTGCTCGCGTCCCGCATCACCCGCGCCTGGGTGCGCACCTACGACTTCACCCGCCTCGACTTCACCAGGGCCGACCTGCCCAAGCCGGTCGCCCTCGTGCTCACCGACCTGCCGCAGGACCGGGCGTACGCGCCGTTGATCGGGGCGTACATGGAGGCGCTGCACGCGGCGATGCTGGCGCTGATGCGGGCGGAGGGGCGGCTGGTGGTGCGGGCCGAGCCGAAGATGCTCAACCACTCGACGGTCGTCAACGCGGACGGCACCATCCGGTTCACCATCAACTCCGACCTCGCCGCCCGGACGCCCGTGGCCCAGCTCCTGCACTGGATGCTCGACGAACTCGTCGCCGAGGCGAAGTGCCAGATCCCCAAGGACGGGGCGCAACTGCTGGCCCTGATCCTGGGCATCGAGAAGTTCGACCGGGACAACGTGCACGACGTGCTGAACGACTTCTACGACTCCTTCCACTGAGCGGCGGCTGCCGAGCGGTACGCCGACGCCGCCCCCCGTGGCGTCGGGGGCGTACCCATCGACCACAATCGGAGGCCGTCATCATCCACAGTCGAAGGGACACGAGTGAAACGCCGCCTTCTGCACGTCCTGACGGTCGCGACCGTCGTCTTCTCCGGTACGGCTGTGGTGGCCGCGCCCGCCTCGGCGAGCGACGCGTGGGGCATCGTCTGCAACCTCCGGGAGAACACCTGGCTGCGCACCGAGCCGCACGGCCACGTGCTGCTCACCCTGACTGCCGGCCGCGGGTTCCGCTGGCACGGTCAGGTCTCGGCGGTCGACGACGACACCTGGATCTACGGCCACGGCGCTGAGTACCCGTCCGTGGACGGCTGGGTCCCGGCCCGCAACACCACCTGCTGAATCGGCAGTTCCGCCGGGACGGCCGCCGACCGCTGCCGTCCCGGCGCACCGTGGCACCCGGAAGCCGCTGACCATGCCGACCCCGGTCCTCCGTGCAGCCGACCCGGCGACCGACCGGGCGCTGTCGTTCCCGCTCGCCCTCTCGTGGTGGCTACCGGGGTGTCAGCACGCAGAACTCGTTGCCGTCGGGGTCGGCCATGACCACCCAGCTGACCTCGCCCTGGCCGATGTCGATCCGGGTGGCCCCGAGGGCCAGCAGCCGGTCGACCTCCGTCTGCTGGTCGCCGTCCGCAGGCGGAGCGAGGTCGAAGTGCAGTCGTTGCTTGCCTGTCTTCGGGTTCAGCGGTGGACCACCCCAGGTGATCTTCGGGCCGCCGTGCGGTGAACGGATGGCGGTCTCCTGGTCCTGGTCCCAGACCAGCGGCCACCCCAGCGCCTCGCTCCAGAAGTAGCCGACCTTCTGCGAGCCGTCGCAGGCCAGCGCCCCGACGAATCCGCAGTCGGCGAGGAAGTCGTTGCCCGGCGCGATGACGCAGAACTCGTTGCCGTCGGGATCGGCGAGCACGACGTGACCCTCTTCGGGGCGTTGGCCGACGTCGATGTGCTCCGCGCCGAGTTCCAGCGCCCGGGCCACCGTCTGCCGCTGGTCTTCGAGGGACGTGCTCGTCAGGTCGAAGTGCATCGGGTTCGGGCCGACCTTCGGCCTCCCGGTCGGAAGGAATCGGATTCGGAACCCGGTGTCGTCACTGGGCAGCAGCGCGACGCCGTCGTGTGGGTCGTCGGCCAGGTCCCAGCCCAGGACCCCGGACCAGAACCGGGCGAGCCGCAGAGGTTGGTTCGCGTCGAAGCTGAGCGCGAACAGTTGACTCGTCATCTCCTGCGCATCTCCGATCGGCGGTGTGACCGCTGTCGACAGCACGCCTCGGCGGCGCGTAGCTCGGGAGCCTAGGGGCGGGCCGCGTCGTGCGCAGCCGAGTATTCGACGGCCGCCGGGCCTCCGGTCACCTCGCCGCCGGCGGCGAGGTGGCTCCGTTCCCGGCGGCTACGAGACGTGCTGCCAGAGCGGGGAGATCCGGGCCCGCGTGAAGCGCCAGCCGGTCGGCGTACGCGTGGCGGTGTAGCGGGCCTGGACACCGGCGACCCGGTGCGGCGCCTCGCCCCGGCGGAAGAAGTACACGAGCTGATGGGTGCCGACCTCGGCGTGGTCGCCGTCGAGATCCACCACCACGTCGGTGTTGAGGTGCTGGGTCGACTCCTCCTCGGGGCTGGTCCGCCGTAGGACGTCGACGATGTCGTCGATGCCGTGCAGGGCCCCGCGCGGGCTGCTGGTCTCGGCGTCCGGGGCGTAGACGCCCCGCAGGTCCTCGAAGCGCCGCTCGTCCAGTGCCTGGGCGAGCCGGGCGACGAGTTCGCCGATCTCGGCGCGGTCGGTCACGGGTGACATCTCATCCTCCATGTCGTTGGTGTCGCCAACGATATGGCAGATCGTTGGTGCCGCCAACGGTCTGTTAGCGTGGTCACCCGTGGAACCGACACCGGATCGTCTCGCCACGAAGGCGAGCTGGCTGATCACGCAGACCGCGGTGCACGCGCGGCGGCTCGTCGCCCGGGGGTTCGCCACCGCGGGCGCGCGGGGCTACCACTACCGGGTGCTCGCGGCATTGCGGGAGTTCGGTTCCGCGAGCCAGGCGGAGCTGGGGCGGCGCTGCCGCATGGACCGCAGCGACGTCGTGGCGGCCGTGACCGAGCTGGAGGGGGAGGGCTTCGTCGAGCGCAGCGCCGACCCGGCGGACCGCCGACGCAACATCGTCACCAGCACCGAGGCGGGTGCGCGGCAACTGCGGCGGCTGGACCGCGCGCTCGACGACGTGCAGGACGAGCTGCTCGCCCCGCTGTCGACCTCCGAGCGGCAGGCCCTCGTCGCGCTGCTCGGCAAGGTGCTCGACCACCACGGCGGCGCGCCGACGTCGTGATCCGGCCTGAGCGCCACCAGGCCGCACCCGCCGGCGGCCACCGGTCGCGCTCCTGATCAGGCACGACCACGCGCCCGCGCCGCCGATGGGCGGCCAGCGTCTGCCCCGACGTGTCGACGCAGGCGCCAACCGCGGGTCGGTTGGTGTGACCTAGATCATCGCCTTGTCTCCCGTCGGGGCCACGACTGACCGGTCGCGGTGCGCCCGAACCGGCCGGACCTGCGGCTTCCGCGGATCGCGTCCGCTCGTCCCGCTGACTCCGCCTCGGCTGCTCGGCCGATGGGTCGCTGTCGTGTCGGTCACTACTGTTAGCGTGCCCTCGTTGTCGATCACGGCCGATTCCTCACGAAATCTGGCTGTTCTGCCACTGCGGAGGGTATTCCTGATGGCCTGGCTACCGGTGGGAGACTCGTACGAGATCTCCCTCGTGGACGGAAAGGTGGCGGCGCGATCCACCGGCCCGCGTGCCGGTGGTCGTCCCCTGAAGACGCTGCCGAAGGCGCTGCGCGACGACCCCGAGGTGGACCGGCTGCGCCAGCTCGCCCAGTGGCTGGACCGGCACGCCGCCGAATGCCTGGCCCGGGTCGACGCCTGGGTGGTGTCCTCGCTGCCGGTGCCGACGGGGCTGCTGGCCCGGGTCTGGCCGGACCCGGCCTGGCAGGACGCGCTGCGCGACCTCGTGGTCCTCGGGGACGACCCGGCCGAGCCGGGCTTCCTGCGCGACGTCACCGACACCGGCGACCTCCGCGTGGTCAACCTCGACGGGGACACCGTCCGGCTCTCGCCGGCGACCGCCACACTGCCGCACCCGGTGCGGCTGCCCGACCTGCCCGACCTGCGCGAGTTCGCAGACGAACTGGACGTCACCCAGCGGATCGAGCAACTGCACCGGGGCACCTGGGGCAAGCCCGACGAGGTGAAGCAGCGCGACACGGCCATCACCGACTTCCGCGGCACCACGGTCCCCAACCGGCTCGCCGCCCGGGCCGCCACGCTCGGCTTCCGGGTCTCCGGCTCCCAGATCAGGTGCCGGGTCTGGGAGGCCGGCCGCGCGGTCGAGGCCGCCATGCGGTTCGACGAGGACTACTGGGACTCCGAGGCGACCCTGGGCAACCTCTCCTGGTCGGCGGTGGACGGCCCGACGTTGCGGTTGACCGAGGTCGGGCCGGTGGCCTGGTCGGAAGGAATGCGGATGGCGACGGCCCTGTCCGGCGCCGTGACCGGAACGGGGAAGAAGGCGTGACCGGGATGACGACGACCGCTGGCGACGACTCGGTCGAGAGCCTGCTGACCGCCGGCGCGGTGCTGCCGGCCGACACCGCCGGGGCCGGCGACCGGGCGGTGCCCCTCACCGCCCGCACCTACCGGCACCCGGCCCTCGGCGACCGACCGGTGGTCCGCCTGGTCGACGCCGCCCTCGGCGAGGGCGAGGACATCGCCGTCGAGTTCCTCGGCCTGACGCCGGGCGCCGAGCCGGTCGTCGTCGGGCTGGGCCCCCGCCGGCCGCTGGCGTTCCCGGAGTGGGTGCTGGTGCACCACCCGGCGGACGGCCGGCACGCGTTGGCGGTGGTGCCGGAGTTGCAGAAGCTGGCCAAGCAGGTGCGCTCGCGGCCCAAGGCCGCCCTGGACGGGCACCAGAGCATCGCCGACCGGCTCGCCCGCACGCTGCCGCACTTCCTGCCGACGTTCTTCGAGCAGGCGGCGCGGGTGTTCCTGGGCGCCGGGCAGGACGCGTACGCGACGCAGCTGTTCAACAAGGCGCGCAAGGCGGAGGCGCAGCACGGCCTGCCGGTCGACCTGAACCGGCTGGACGAGGTCTACGTGGAGTTCGCCTCGGCCAAGGTCGTGTCCGCGACCGCGTTGGCGGGCTACGCCAAGGAGCTGTCCGCCCAGTTGCCGGCAGGCGAGGCGCTGGAGCGGTTCTGCCGGCTGGCGCTGCGGGCCGCGACCGCCGGCGTCGTTCCGTCCACCCAGTCGGCCGGGGTGGTGAACCGGCTGGTCCGGGCCGCCACCAAGGCCGCCGGTAAGGCCGGCGCGGCCGCCGTCGCCGAGCGCGAGTCCGCCTACCTGACCGAGCTGCTCCGGTTGCCGGTGGCCGCCGAGGCACCGGCCGGTTGGTGGAAGGCGCACCTGCCGGCGGTGACGGCGCTGGCCGGGCGCGACCCGGCGATCCGCGGCAGCCTGCTCGACCTGATGCCCGCCGACCGGGACGACCTGGTCACGTGGCTGGCCCTGCTGACCGACACCGGTGCGCTCGCCGGGCTGTCCGACCCGGACGTGCCGGAGCCGGCCCGCCCGCAGGACGGCTCCGTCGGCTGGCTGCGCCGCTTCCTGGCCCGTGCCAACTCCGGCCACCGCCGTCGGCTGCCGCAGCTGTACCCGCTCGTCGAGCGGATGGCCGACCGGCTGCGCGTCGAACTGGCCGACAGCGGCGAGGCCCTCGGCGCGGACGGGGACCTGGAACTGCTCGACCTGCTGCTCGCCCTCGACCTGCCGGTGGCCGCGCCGAAGGAGCACGAGACTCTGGACCTGGCGAACTGGGTCACGCGCGGGGGAGAACGCGACCTGCTCGCCGTGGCGGGCGACGCCCGGTTCACCGGTGCCCTGCGCCGGGGCCTCGACCAGCTCGACGACCAGCAGGCCGCCCTGCGCCGGATGGTCGAGACGCCGGGCGTCCGGCCGATGCTTGTCGACTGGCTGCGGGCCCGGATCCGCGACCGGTTCGCCGCCGGGCTGCCGTACCTGCCGGCGTCGGTGGACTGGCTGGGCCGGCTCCCGGTCGAGGCGCTGCGCCTGGTCTCCGACGAGCTCGACGGAGCGGGCGAGCCCGGCCGGGGCGGCGACCTCGGGCAGGCCCTCGGCGTCGACCTCGCCGAGCGCGTCGCCCGCAGCCTGCGCGGCGGGCTCCTCGCCGAGTTGGGCTGGCCGGACTGGGAGCTGGCCTGGCAGGAGGTGACCGGCGGCGACCGGCAGGTCGAGGTGATCCGGCAGGAGGCCTGGCCGTACGCGATCCTGGGCGGGCCGACCACGGTGCGGGTGATCGGCGCCGAGGGCATCGTGCTCCGCCACGACCTGCGCATCCCGGCCGGCGACATGTGGGGTCAGCCCGGCTACCACTTCGTCGACGGCCAACTGCTGGTCTACTGGCGTTCCAAGGCGCTCGACTACGACCTGCGCGGCTACTGGCACTCGTCGCCCGGAGAACCGCAGCTCATCCAGGGCCGCCACCACGGCAGCCAGCCGCGCGGGAAGCAGATCACCCTGCCGCTGACCGGCGGCGGCCGGACCACCGGCGACGGCGTGCTGCACGCCGGTGACACCGCTGTCCCGTCCGAGCTGCCGGTCATCACCGACGGCACCTCGCACTGGGTGTACCGGCACGGCGAGGACGACGACACCCACGGCTGGCGCGAGTACGACCCCGTCGCCAACACCCACGGCCGGCGCGGCCTGCCCGGGTTCCTGGCCGACCTCCCGGTCGACGGGAGCCGCCTCCAGGAAACGGCCAGCTGGCTGCGGCCGGCCCTGTCCGACCGGGCCACCCCGGCCGCCGTCCCCGTGGACGGGCTGCTCGGCTGGCGGGTGGTCACGCTGCCGGACGGCTCGGTACGCGGTACGGACCTGGCCGGTCGTACCGTCACCGTCGCCGCGGGCCAGGAGCCGATCGCGGCGCTGGTGCTGCCCGGCGACGACCGGCCCCGGGCCGTGCTCAAGGGTCCCGTCCTGGTCGACCCGGACGGGGTGGTGTCGGCCGCCGCCGGACCGCCGTCCAGCCGGGACTACAGCCCCGGCCCGGTCCCGCTGCCGGCCCGGCAGTTCCTCGGCAACCTGCTGCCCCGCGACCCGGCCGGCTCCACCGCCCTGCGCCGGATGGACCGGGAGACCGCCGCCGCACTGCTGAAGGTCGCCCTCGACGAGCGCCGCGCCATCCTGGCCGAAGAGGCGGCACGGGCCGCGGCCCGCGCGGCGGCGCGGTCCGGGCTGACCGTGGCCACCCAGGCCGTCACCGGCCTTCCCATCGCCGTTCCCGCGTCCACGGTCGGCGCCGGCCATGCCCCCGCCAGCACCGGCGCGACCGCCGTCGAGGACGACACGGACGCGCTGGTCGAGCTGGTCCGCTCGACGGTGCCGGCGCTCAGCCACGACGCCCTGCTGGCCGGTGTGGTCGGGGCGCTGCGGCTGGCCGCCCGGGTACGCACCGACCTGGAGGCGGTGACCGAGCGGCTCACCAGGTCGCTGTCCGCCCCGGTCGCGGTGGTGCCGACGGCCACCGTGACCGGACCCACCGACCGGCAGCTCAGCGCGGCGCTGGACGGCCTGCGCGGCTCGATCTACGGAGCGGGCACCGTGGCGCACGCCTTCACCCAGTTCCGGGCGTTGGCCATTCAGCGCTCCGTCACCGGCGGGGGCGATCCCGCCGTACGGCTGCACCTGGACGGGCCGGCGCTGCCGTCCACCCTGGACTGGTGGGCGCTGCTCGGGGGCGTCGCCGCCGTCGCCTACCGGGCCGTCGCGGCGGTCACCCCGGACGAGCACCGGGAGACGCTGCGGGCCCTGCTCACCGAGCTGGACGGGCTCGACCTGGTCGCGGCGGCCGAGCCGGGGCGGTGGCGCCGGTGCATACTGCACGTGCTGGACGGCGAAATGAGAAACCCCGACGGCTCGCGCCGCTATCCGCGGCCGGGCATCCTGCCGCTGCCCGACGGGGCGTTCCTCGCGGTGCTCAACTCCAGCGGCACGACCACCGGCTACTTCTTCGAGGCGCTGCACCACGACCCGGCCGGCGTCTTCGCCTTGCCCGAGCCGTACACGTTGCACTCCTTGGAGCCCGTCGGTGACGAACGGCCGGCCGGCTGGCTGGCCGCCTTCCGCACCGAGTGGGCCGCGCGTGGCCCGCTGCCCTGGCGGCCGGAGGCGGCTGAACGGTTCGCCGAGCTGACCGGCATCACCCCCACCGCCGCGAAGCTGGTGCTGGCCGGCCTGCCGTACGCCGACTCGGCCGGCACCGTGCCGACCGAGCTGCGCAAGGCGCTCGGGATCAGGCAGGTCGGCGAGGTCAAGCTGGCCTTCGGGGTCCTGCGGGAGGCGAGGCCGGCACTGCGGCTGGCTGTGGTCTCGGCGCTGCTGCCGGCCGACCCGGCCCGGCTGTGGACCGACGGACCGGACGTGGCCGCCGCGGCGGCGGTATGGAACGCCGCTCTGGGGCGCCGGGCGGTCGTGCCCGAACAGCTGCTCGCCGAGGCGACCCGTGCGATCCGCACCGGCTGGGCGCCCGCGAAGGCGTTGCCGGCGCTGCTCGACCCGGCCCGCTCGGCCGAGCTGAGCACCGATTTGGCCTTCGAGGTCCGGGGCAACCGGGCCCGGCCCGTCGCCAAGCGTCCGGCGGGCTTCACCGGGCACGTGCTGCACTCCACCATCGCCCTGGCGGCCTGGGTCGCGCACCACACGCCGGTCGGCGACCCGTGCCGGGCGGCGCTGCCGGCCGCGTTGGCCACGATCCGGGACCGGCTGGCCAACCCCGACCTCATGCTCGACCTGGAGCAGTACGTCTACCTGCCCGAGTTCCGGCAGGTGGCGGGCACCCCGTCGGAGACGGGCCCGGGCTGGGAACGCTACGGCGCCATCGTACTGTCCACCCACGACAGCCGACCGTTGCCCGCGCTGCGGCCGGAGCTGCTCGACGCCGACGGCACGGACCCGTACCTGCCGGCGCTGCGCAGGGACGTGGCCAAGCCGTACCCGGTGGAGGTGGCGCTGCGGCTGGTGCGCGACCCGCGCTTCGCGGCGCTGCTCGCCGACCCGGGGGAGCCCGCCGACGGCGCGCGGGCGGCGGACGGGACCTGGTGGCCGCAGGATCCCACCCGGTCGGCGTCCGACGTGGTCGCCGAGGTCGCCGAGGCGTACGGCCTGGGCACCGACGCGGCGGCGGCGTACCTGATGCTGCTGGCCATGCCCGACCCGACGGACCGCAACACGGCGAGGTGGACGGGCTGGAAGCCGGCGCGGCTGAAGGCGGCGCGCGCCGAGTTGGCCGGCACCGACCTGGTCGTCGAGGCCAGCCGGTCCCGGGCCGGCCGGTCGCTGTTCCTGCCCGGCCCGTGGCTGGAGCGCGGCGCCGGGCAGGTGCCGATCGAAGGCTGGAAGTTGGCCCTGTTCGACCTCGCCCCCGACGGCACGGCCGCGCTCGGGGTGACCGTGCCGTTCGAACCGGCCGCGGAACTCTACCGGCGGTCCTGGCAACGCCTCCGCGACGGTGACCTGCCCCGCCTCGCCGACCTGCCCGGCCGCTGACTCCTGTCCGGCGGGTGGTGGCGCCCGCGACGACCCTCCCCGGCCGTCACGGCGCCGTCGCCCCGCCCACCCCTGTCCCGAAACACCCCTGTCCCGAAACACCTCAAGAGAGAGATCGAGGAACACCCGTGACCGTGACGGAAGACGTCCGCCCCTCCGAGGCGCCGGAGACCGCCGCCCAGGTCCTCTCGGCCGAGCAGCGGTACGCCGACGAGTTGGCCTTCCTGGCCGCGTACGACGACGGGGCCCGGCCGCCGGGCTGGGCGCTGACCCCGCGCGCCGTGGTCACCTTCATCCAGGGCAGCGACGGCGAGGCGTTGAAGCTGCCCGCCGAGCGGCGCACCGGCCCGGCCGGCACCGAACTGCCGGCCAGCATGACCATCCCGGCGAAGTTCGTCGGCGAGCGGAGCCTGGTCGAGCGGTGCGTGGTCACCCTGGCCGGCGAGCGGGGCCTGCTGCTGGTCGGCGAGCCCGGCACCGCCAAGTCCATGCTCTCCGAGCTGCTGGCCGCCGCCGTCTGCGGCACCAGCGCGCTGACCGTGCAGGGCACCGCCGGCACCACCGAGGACGCCTTCCGGTACGGCTGGAACTACGCCCTGCTGCTCGCCCAGGGCCCGACCCCGCAGGCGCTTGTCGACTCGCCGGTGCTGACCGCGATGCGCACCGGCCGGGTGGTCCGGATCGAGGAGGTCACCCGCTGCCTGCCCGAGGTGCAGGACGCGCTGGTGTCCATCCTGTCCGACCGGCGGATGAACGTGCCGGAGCTGTCCGGCACCGAGGACGGGCTGATCCGCGCCACGCCCGGGTTCACCGTGATCGCCACCGCAAACCTGCGGGACCGGGGCGTGTCGGAGATGTCCTCGGCCCTCAAGCGCCGGTTCAACTTCGAGACCATCCATCCGATCTCGGACGCGGATGTCGAGACCGACCTGGTCCGCCAGCAGGCCACCGCCGCCGTGCAGCGCGCCGGCGCGGCGTACACGGTGGACGACGCGGTGCTGGACGCCCTGGTCACCGTGTTCCGCGACCTGCGTTCCGGCCGGTCGGGCGAGGGCTGGGACGTGGAACGGCCCGGCACGGTGATGTCCACCGCCGAGGCGGTGCAGGTGGCGGTGTCGCTCGGCCTGGCCGCCGCGTACCTGCCCGGCGGGGACGCGCTCGACCTGGTGCCCGGGCACCTGCTCGGCGTGGTCCGCAAGGACGACCAGAACGACCACGCCCGGCTGCTCGGCTACTGGGACGGCCCGGTCCGTCGCCGCGCCGAGGACGGCTCGGCGATGTGGCGCCGGCTCTGGGACCTGCGGGAGAGCCTGCGGTGACGACCCTCTCCAGCACGACGCCCGGTGCGGCCCCACCGGCCGCCGACCCGGCGAGGGTCGATGCGACGTCGGCCGATCCGCGCGCCGTGGTCGACGCGCTCGCCGGTTCGGTGCGGCCCTACCTGATCGGGGTGCGGCACCACAGCCCGGCGCTGGCGGCGGTGGTGCCGGCACTGCTGGACGCCGCCGGGGCCGAGGTGGTCTGCATCGAGCTGCCGGCCGACTTCCAGCGCTGGCTGCCGTACCTGTCCGATCCGGCCGCCCGGGCCCCGCTGGCCCTGGTCGGCAGCCACGGCGCGGACGGGCCGATGGGCTTCTACCCGTTCGCCGACTTCTCCCCGGAACTGGCCGCGATCCGCTGGGCCCGGCGGCACGGCGTGGAGGTGGTCTGCTGCGACCTGCCGCTGGCCGACCCCGGCTGGAGCGCCGGCGCCACCGACTCCGACCCGACTGCCGGTGCCGAGCCCGCACCGGACGCGGGGGAGCCGGTGCCCGGCCTGCGCCGGTCCTACGCCGCCGCGCTCAGCGCCAGCGGCACCGGCCGCGACGGCGACGACCTGTGGGACCGGGTGGTCGAGGTGCGGGCCCCGGGCTGCCCGCCCGAGGCGGTCCGCCGGGCCGCGCTCGGCGTCGGCTGGGCGATGCGTACCGACAGCGCCGACCGCGACGGCGTGCCGGCCCGGGACCTGGCCCGCGAGCGGCACATGCGCCGGGTACTGGCCGAGGCCGGCGCCGACGGCCGGCGGGTCGCCGCCGTCGTCGGCGCCTTCCACGCCCCGGCCCTGGTCTCCGCCCCGTCGACCGCCGACGCCGACGCCGTCGCGTCCACCCGGCCCGGCACCGCCCCGGCCGATCCGGTCCGGTCCGTGACGACCCCGCCCGGGCCGGCCGCCACCGACGGCGGCACGGCTGTCACCTCGCTGGTGCCGTACGCGTTCGACCTGCTCGACTCCCGGTCCGGCTACCCGGCCGGGATCCGCGACCCGCGCTGGCAGCAGTCCGTCCTCACCGCCGCCGGTGACCCGGAACGGATCCGGGCCGCCGCCGCCCGGGCGGTCACCGACGTGTGCCGGGACCTGCGCGCGGCCGGTCACACCGCCGGCACCGGCGAGGCCACCGAGACGGTACGGCTCGCCGACGACCTGGCCCGGCTGCGGAACCTGCCCGCCCCCGGCCGGGGCGAGGTGCTGGAGGCGGTGACCACCGTGCTCGGCCAGGGTGAACTGCTCGGCCGCGGCCGGGCGCTGGCCAGGGCCCTGGAGAACGTGCTGGTCGGCGCCGAACGGGGCCGTATCGCCCCCGGCACGCCGCGCTCCGGGCTCGGCCCGGCGGTCGAGGCGGAACTCGCCACGCTGCGGCTGCCCGACCCGGGCAGCCCCAAGGCCCGCGAGGTGCGGCTGGACCCGCTGCGCACCGACCTGGACGGGCGGCGGGAGATCCTGCTGCAACGCCTCCAGGTCTGCGGCGTGGGCTACGGCGAGCCCGTCGCCGTGTCCGGCACCGGCGACGGCGCCGCCCTGACCACCCGCTGGCAGCTGGCCTGGACGCCGTCCGTGGCGGCCCGGCTGGACCTGGTCGGCGTACGCGGGGTGACCGCCGCGCTGGCCGCCGCCGGCACCCTGCGGGAGCGGTTCCGCCGGGAGGCCGCCGACGGTGGCCCCACCGCCGCGCAGCTGCTCACCGGGCTGCGCGACGCCGCCCGGTGCGACCTGCCGGAGCTGGTCACCGACCGGCTCGACCTGGCCGCCACGGTGCTGCCGGGCACCGGCACGCTGCCCGAGCTGCTGGCCGCACTGGACCTGTTGGAGGCGCTACGCCGCGAGCACCTGCCCGGCACCACCGCCGACGGCCGGGCCCGGGCGGCCGAGCTGGCCGTCGTGCTGCTGGACGCGGCGGTGCGCGGGCTGCCCGGCCTGGCCGGCAGCGACACCCCGGCCGACGCCGCCGCGCTTGTCGATCTCGCGGTCCGGGCCGGCGAGGACCGCATCGGGCTGCGCCTGGACGAGGCCCTCGACCACCTGGCCCGCGCCGGCTCGCCGCTGATCCAGGGGGCTGCCCTGGCCGCGCGGGTGCTGCTCGACCTGACCGACCTGGAGACCCTGGGCACCCGGGTGGCCGGCTGGATCGACGCGGCGACCGGACCGGACACCCGCCGGCACCTGCACCGGCTGCTCGGCGGCCTGCTCACCGGGGCGCACCCGCTGTTGCAGTCCGCCCCGGCCGCGCTGGACCCGCTGCTGGAACGGATCGAGCGGCTCCCCGACGCCGACTTCCTGGACCGGCTGCCCGCGCTGCGCGGCGGATTCGACGTGCTCACCCCGGCGGCCCGGGACCGGCTGCTGCACACCGTCACCGAACGGCTGGGTGACCGGCTCGACCTGAGCCTGTCCGCCCCGCCGGAGCTGCTGGCCCGCTGGGCCGCCGCCGACGCGGCCGGGCGGGCCGCCCTGCTCGCCCGCCACCTCCCCGTCCCGGGCACGCCGACCGGCCCCACCGCGGTCGAGGCCGATGCCGGCGCCACGCCCGGGCCGGCCACCCCGGACGCCCGGCTCACCGCCAGCGACCGGTGGCGACTGCTGCTCGGCCGCCAGCCCGACCGGTTGCCGGCCGACGCCCGCCGCTACGCCCGCGCCCTGGACGAGCTGTACGGGGCGGGCCAGGGCGAGGGCGCCACCGACCTCGGCCAGGCGGCCGGCGGCGGCCAGGAGGCCTCCTTCCCGACCGCCCGCGAGTGGGCCGACGAACTCGAGGCGCTGTTCGGCACCGCCGTACGCGAGGAGGTCATCGCCCGGGCGGCCGAGAGCGGCCGTACCGACGTGCTCACCGAGCTCGACCCGGCCGCCGTACGCCCCTCGATGGAACTGCTGACCTCGGTGCTGTCGCTGGCCGGTGGCCTGCCCGAGGGGCAGTTGGCCAAGCTGCGGCCACTGGTGCGGCGACTGGTCGAGGAGCTGACCAGGCAACTGGCCACCCAGGTGCGTCCGGCGCTGACCGGGCTGACCAACCCGCGTCCGACCAGCCGTCCCGGTGGCCGGATCAACCTGGCCCGTACGCTGCGGGCGAACCTGGCGCACACCCAGCGGCTCGGCGACGGCCGGACGGTCGTGGTGCCGCAACGCCCCGTCTTCAACACCCGCACCCGCAAGGAGGCCGACTGGCGGCTGGTGCTGGTGGTCGACGTGTCCGGCTCGATGGAGGCGTCGGTGGTGTGGTCGGCGTTGACCGCCGCCGTACTGGCCGGGGTGCCCACCCTGTCCACCCACTTCCTCGCCTTCTCCACCGAGGTCGTCGACCTGACCGACCGGGTCGACGACCCGCTGTCGCTGCTGCTGGAGGTGCGCGTCGGCGGCGGTACGCACATCGCCGCCGGGCTGGCCGCCGCCCGCTCGCTGGTGACCGTGCCGAGCCGCACCATCGTCGCGGTGGTCAGCGACTTCGAGGAGGGCTATCCGCTGGCCGGGCTGCTCGGCGAGGTCCGCACGCTTGTCGGTTCCGGCGTGCACCTGCTCGGCTGCGCCGCGCTGAACGACAGGGGAGTGCCCTGCTACTCGGTGCCGGTCGCCGAGCAGCTCGTCGCGGCCGGGATGCCGGTCGCCGCTCTCAGCCCGCTCGAACTCGCCCGCTGGGTGGGCGACCGCATCCGCGGAGGATCACGTTGACGGACCGCACAGCCACCGCCGTGGACACCGACCGGTTGCCGCCGGTGCTGCCGGCGGTCGCCGCCGCGGCGGTGGCGGCCCTGCCACCCCGGCTGCACAGGCGGCTGGACGCCGCCGTCGAACGGCTGGCCGGCGTACCGGTCGGCCCGGTCGACGGGGGCGTCTCGGTCGACTGCGGCCCGGAGTCGCTGGTCATCCTGACGCCCGGTGCGACGGGCGCGGTCACCGACCCGGACCAGGCGCGGTGCAGCTGCCTGCTGGCGCCCCGCTGCCTGCACCGCACCGCCGTCCTGCTCGCCTGCCCCGTCGCCGACCCGGCCGCCCACCCCGATCCGGCGTCCACCGCCGCGGCGTCCCCGACGTCGGGCAGCGCCGGCACGGCGTCCGGCAAGACCGGCCGGACCGCGCGTACCAGGAAGTCGGCCGGCGCGGCGCCGACGAAGGCGCAGCGGGCCGCGGCCGGCGCGCTGTGGCGGGCGGCCGCCGCGGTGCTCGCGGCCGGCGTGCCGGCGGCCGGGGCGGTGCCCCAGGCCGAACTGCTGCGGGCCGCCCACGGCGCCCGCCTGGCCGGCCTGCCGCGGGCCGAGAGCGCCGCGCTGCGCACGGTACGTGGGCTGCGCGCGCACCGGGGCCGGCAGAACGGCCACCGGTTGGCCGAGCTGGTCGAGGTGCTGCACGACCTGCTGTACGTCACCGGCCGGCTGGCCGCCGGCGACGCCGACCCGGCGCTGGTCGGCGTCCTGCGGCGGGCCTACCAGCCGGACGGCACCCTCGAGGTGTACGGCGTCTGCCGCGAACCGGTGATCAGCGCGACCGGGTACGCCGGGGTGGTCACCCACCTGGTGGCCGCCGACGGGCGCCAGCTCTCCTTCGGCGACGTGAAACCGGGCGGTCCGGACCGGGCACGGGACTGCGCCCGGGCGGTCACCGAGATGGGCGCGGTCGCGGTCAACCACGCGGTACTGGCCCGTGGCGGCCTGCGGATCACCGGCACCACCGTCTCCCCGGACGGCCGGCTCGGCGCCGGTAAGGGGGTCCGGGCCACCCCGCTCACCGGGGCCGACTGGTCCACCGGG
Source organism: Micromonospora sp. NPDC048868 (assembly GCF_043198195.1). Lineage (NCBI taxonomy): Bacteria > Bacillati > Actinomycetota > Actinomycetes > Micromonosporales > Micromonosporaceae > Micromonospora > Micromonospora sp. NPDC048868. The sequence goes on along the minus strand of NZ_JBICUN010000012.1, from coordinate 69,448 downwards.
CCGCTGGCGCGACTGTTCGCCCGCCCGCTCGCCGAGGTGGTGACCGCGCAACTCGCCACCGACGACCCGGAGGACCCGGCCCGGGCGGGGACCGCGCTGTTCGGCGGTGACCTGATGGTGGTGGGCGCCGCCGGTGACCAGGTGCTGGCCCGCGAGCTGGCCCCCGCCACCGACGAAGGAGGCGAGCGGGCGCCGGTGCCGGACGGGCCGCTGATCCGGCTGGTGCCGGTCGACTCCCACCCGATGCTGGCCCACGTGGCCAACCTGCGGCGGCTCGCCTCCCGGCCCGGCCTGCGGGTCCGGGTGGTCGGCCGGCTGGACCCGGACCGGGCCAGTACGCTGCGACCGCTCGCGGTCGGCCCGGTGCCCGGTGCCGCCGCCACGTTGCGGCTGCCGGCGGACTGGCACGGCCGGGCGGACCTCGGCTACGACGAGCTCCAGGGCGGCCACCTGCCGCCGCGCGACCCGGCGGAGACGACCGGCCCCGTCCTGGCCGTCGGCGCCGACGCGGTGGCGGAGTCCCCGCTGTGGCGGGTCCGCCGGCTGGTGGAGTTGGCCGTCTCGGGCGGTCGTCGCGCCGTCGCCGAGGCGGCCCGCGGCGACGGCACCGGCCTGGCCGGCCCGCTGCGCCGCGCAGGCTTCACCACCGCCGCCGCGCTCACCACCGCCCTGGCCGACGAGTCCGACCGGCGCGGCCGGGACGCGTTCGGCCGGCGTACCGATCCCGACCCGGACCGGTACGCGTGGGCCTGGCTCGCCGCGACCGCCCACCTCGCCGCCGCCGAGCGGGAGCTGATCCGGTCCTCCTGGACCGCCCCGCCGCTCGGCTGACCTGCGGGAACCCGGGCCGGTGGCGGGTGGTGGTCCGGTCGCCACCGACGCCCCACCGCCGAGGGCCCGGCACCCTTCCGAACCCGGGCGGGTGCCGGGCCCTCGGGCGAGGGGAACGCACGCGTGGGGGCCGTGCGCGTCACGACCCGCCCGCCGGGCGGTCCTCGGGCACATCGGGGGAAACCCGGTGGACGTCCGTGACGCGGGACTAGATTGATTCCACATGGTCGAAAACGGACGGGGGACGGGTCGTGCGTGGACTCACGGACAAGGTCGTGCTCGTGACGGGGGGCGGATACAGCCCCGAGCAGGTCGGTTCCGGTCTCGGCCAATCCATGTGCGTGGAGCTCGCCCAGGAAGGGGCGAAGATCGTCGTGTCCGACCTCTCCCTGGAACGCGCCAACGCGACTGTCGAGCGGATTCGCGACGCCGGGGGAGACGCGACGGGGGTGGCGGCGGACGTCACCGACGAGGCTTCGGTCGACGCCATGGTGAGGGGCGCTCTCGACGCGTACGGCCACGTCGACGTGCTGGTGAACAACGCCGGCGTGTTCGGCGCCTACCTCCCGCTGCTCGAGATCGAGACCAGCCAGTGGGAGCGCGTCATGGCCGTCGACCTGAAGGGCGTCTTCCTCGCGACGAAGGCCGTGCTTCCCCACATGCTGGAGCGCGGCAGCGGCGTCGTGATCAACGTTTCCTCCGCCTCCGGTCTGGTCGCCAGCGAGGTCGGGGCCGAATACACCACGGCCAAGCACGGCGTCATCGGGCTGACCAAGCAGATCGCCTATGACTACGGCCACCGGGGCATCCGCGCCGTGGGCATCGGGCCCGGCGTCATCAAGACGGCAGCGTTCGAGGGCGCGGAGATCACCAGCGACTTCCCGTTCTACGACCTGACCATGCAAGCCCCCGCCGGCCGGTACGGCGAACCCCACGAGGTGGCCAGGGCGGTCTGTTTCCTCGCGAGCGACGACGCCTCCTTCATCCACGGCCACACCATCCCGGTCGACGGCGGGTCTCCCGTCAGGTGACCGAGCCGGCCGGCCCGGCCGAGGCCCGCCGAAGCGCTTGCTAATTCGTATTAGCACCTTGACGCCGCCGAGACGGCGCGCGCAGACTCATCGATCAACGAACCCGTTCCGCGCTGAGCGTCCACACCGTCCGGTCGCTCAGCGCGGGATCGAGTGACGCCTGCCCGCACCCCCCTGCCCCCGTCGGCGCGCCCCACGAACGGAGGGAACGCGATGACGCGTACCCCGGAAGGCTCCTTCTCCCGACGCACGCTGCTGCGTGGCGCGGCGGCCGCCGGTGTCGCGACCGCGACCACCGGCGCCGGCCTTGCCACGACCTCCACGCCGGCGCTCGCCGCACCGGCCGGCTTCCCCAACTACCGGTACGTGCGCGACGCGTTCGACAGGCCGTTGCGTTACAACCCGACCGGCGAGTTCATCTTCCCGTGCGTGCGCGGGGTCTACGACAAGATCAGCGGCGCGCTCGGCCGCTACTACCTCTACTACGCGCCGCACGACGCGCCCGGTGGGATCTGCCTCGCCTACGCCAACCGGCTCGAGGGCCCCTACACCGAGTACGCCAACAATCCCGTCGTCGACCGGGTGCTGCCGACCACGACGGTGAGCCACGTGTCGTCGCCGCACGTGGTGTGGGACGCGCCGACCCGGCAGTTCTACCTGTACTTCCACGGCGAGAACTACACGACGCGCGTCGCCCGCTCGAGCGACGGCGTCCGCTTCACCGACGAGACGCCGATCCTGTCGACGAACCTGGTGCCCAACACGACCGAGACCTCGTACGCGCGGGTCTTCGAGCACTCGGTGGCTGGCAAGGGAAACCGCTACGTGATGGTGTTCATGGGCGCCCACACGATCCGGCCGGGCACCCGGAAGATCTTCTGGGGCTGGTCGCCGAACGGGTGGAGCGGCTGGCAGTTCTCCCCGAACCCGCTGGTGTCGCCGTCGGGCGACGGGCTCACCGACATCTCCGCGCCGCACCTGTTGAAGCGCAACGGCACCGCGTACGTCGCGTACCACGGCAGCAGCGGCAACATGTACCTGACCGAGGTCGGCAACAACTTCGACCGGGAGGTCCACCTCGGCGTGTTCCACCGGCCGATCGCGTCGGACAACGGCCGGGTGGCGTCGCCGACGTTCGGCACCGACGGCGGCGTGGAGTACATGCTCTACGAGGCCGGGCCCCGCCTCGACGCCAGGATCTGCGTGGCCCGCGCGGTCTAGGGCCACATCAGGCGGCGTCGCCCGGTCGGTCGGTGGTCGCGGCTCCGGCCACCGGCCGGGACGGACCGGCCCGGTCGTCCCCACCCGTGCGGGGTGGATCCGGCTGCGGTTCGGGCGCGGCGAAGGTGACCGGTGCGTCGAACGCGGCCCGCCGTGCGGCGCGGCGCAGCGCGGCGAGCACCGCGGGGCCGGCGAGGACGATCGCCACGGCGGTGGTGATCGCGCGTCCGGTGTCCCAGCCGAAGGTGGAGGTGACCGCCGTGAACACGGCGAAGCGGTGCAGGTTCTCCAGCAGTGGCGCTCCGGCGACGTAGGAGAGCTGGGTGTCCGCGCCGATGCTGAACGGCCAGAACCACAGGTTCATCAGCAGTCCGTAGCCGTAGGCCGCGAGGACGCCGTAGCCGGCCAGGGCAGCGATCTCGCCGCGGCCCCGCAGCCTCGCCGGTAGCAGGCCGGCGCCGAGACCGATCCAGGACGCGGCCAGCATCTGGAACGGCAGCCACGGCCCGACCCCCGCGGTGAGCAGCGCGGAGGCGAACAGCGACGTCGAGCCGAGCAGGAAGCCGAATCCGGGCCCGAACACCCGGCCGGCGAGTACGAGGAGGAAGAACACCGTCTCGATGCCCGCGGTGCCGGCGCCGAGCGGGCGCAGCGCGGCGTTGACGGCCGCGAGCACCCCGAGCATCGCCAACGCCTTGCTGTCGATGCCGCCGGAGCTGAGTTCGGCCAGCACCAGCGCCACGAGCACCGGCAGCACCACGAGGAACACCAGCGGCGCCTCGCCCGTGCGGGCGGTGCTCTCGGGGTGGGCGGGGACGAAGAACGGCCAGGTGAAGGTCGCCAGTGCGGCGGCCGAGGCCAGCACCAGCACGACGGCGGTACGCGGGGCGACCCGCAGCACGCTCACTCCGGCGCCCCGGTCGTGGCCAGTGCGGCCGCGACCTGCTCCACGGTCAGCCACGGCGCGGGGGCGAGGACCTTGGCCACCTGGGGGGCGAACGCCGGCGAGGCGAGCATGACCTCCGCGGTGGTGCCAGCGGCGACGATCTCCCCCTCGGCCATCACCACGACCTGGTCGGCGAGGGCCGCGACGAGTTCGACGTCGTGCGTCGCGATAAGCACCGCCCGGCCGTCGGCGGCCAGCCGTCGGACGACGGCGGTGAACTGCCGCTTGGCGCGGTAGTCCAGGCCGCGGGTCGGCTCGTCGAGCAGAACCACCGGCGGGGCGGCGGTGAGCTGGACGGCGAGCGCGAGCGCGAGCCGCTGCCCCTCGGAGAGGTCACGGGGGTGCCGGTCGGCGGGCAGCCCCGGGGTGAGCTGGTCGAGCATCGTCCGACAGGTGCCGGCCGGTGCGCCGGTCTCCCGGTCGGCCTGGTCGCACTCGGCTTCCACCGTCTCCAGGTACAGCAGGTCACCGGGGGTCTGCGGAACCAGACCGACATGCCGGCGGGCCCGGCCCGGCGGCAGGGCCTTCGGGTCGACGGTGCCCTGCGCGCCGACGACGGCGACGGTGCCGCCCTGGCGGGGGCCGCTGCCCTGCACCGCCCAGAGCAAGCTCGACTTGCCGGAGCCGTTGCGCCCCATCAACGCCACGATCCGCCCGGGAGACAGGTCGAGGTCGACGCCGGCCACGGCGACCGTCCCCGGGTAACGCACGACGACGTCGCGGGCCGTCAGGACGGGGGGCCCGTCCGGGACCGTCGCCGCGGCCGGCACGGCGGCCTCGGTGAGCCGGTGGCGCAGGGCGGCCGCCCGCCGGCGGGCATCGCGTACGGACAGCGGCAGCGGCGTCCAGCGGGCGAGACGGCCCAGCTCGACCAGCGGCGGTGCGATGTCGACGTCGGCGAGCACGGCGGCCGGTTCCCCGTCCACCACCCGACCGTCGCCGGGCAGGTAGAGCAGCCGGTCGGCGTACTGCACGACCCGTTCCAGCCGGTGCTCGGCCAGCACCACCGTCACGCCGAGGTCGTGCACCAGCCGGGTCACCACGGCGAGCACGTCCTCCGCCGCGGTGGGGTCCAGCGCGGAGGTGGGCTCGTCGAGCACCAGCACCCGCGGGTGGGCGGTGAGGACCGACCCGATGGCGACGCGCTGCTGCTGCCCGCCGGACAGCGTCCGCAGCGGCCGGTCGCGCAGCTCGGCGATGCCCAGCAGGTCGAGGGTCTCCTCGACCCGTTTGCGCATCACCGCCGCCGGCAGGGCGAGCTGCTCCATCCCGTAGGCGAGCTCCTCCTCGACGGTGTCGGTGACGAACCCGGACAGCGGATCCTGCCCGACCACGCCGACGACGTCGGCGAGGTCGCGCGGCGGATGATGGCGGGTGTCCCGGCCGTCGACCGTCACGCTGCCGTGCAGGGTGCCGCCGGTGAAGTGCGGCACCAGCCCGTTGATCGCCCGCAGCAGCGTGGACTTGCCCGTACCGGTGCGACCGACGACCAGGCAGAGCTCGCCCTCGTCGATGCGCAGCGTCACGTCCCGCAGGGTCGGGCGGTCGCTCTCGGCGTAACGGACGGTCACCCGGTCGAAGTCGATCACGAAGGGCCTCCCGGTGCGGGGGACGACGACGCCAGCCGACCCGCTCCGTCCGCCGACGCGGCGTCGACCGGACCGCGGGCTGCGGTCGACGGGCCGGCGGTGCGCGCGGCGGACGTCCGCGCGAGCACGGGAGGCGGCGCCAACCAGGCCGGTGCCGCCGCGACCAAGACGGCGAGCAGCGTCAGCGGCGTCAGCTCGGGCCAGGTGAGGGGGCTCACCGGCGGATAGAGAAGCTCCGGATCGACCGAACCGGCCAGCACCGTCAGCGCGGCGGCACCCACCCCGCAGCCGGCCACGAGCAGTTCCTCGCCCCGCCAGTGGTCCGGCCGGTAGCGGCTGCGCCGCACCCGACGGCCGGCCAGCAGCATGCCGGCCACGGCGGTCAACAGGCCGACGAGGAGCATCGGCAGACCCAGGTACGCGGGGCCGGTGGCGTCGAGCAGCCCGTACGTGCCGGCGCAGACGCCGACCAGCCCGCCGAGCACCAGCGCACCGGTGACGGCGCGCTGCCCGGCCGGCACCGCCGGGGTGCGGCCGTAACCCCGGGAGTCCATCGCCGCGGCCAGTGCCAGCGACCGGTCCAGCGCGTCGGCCAGCACCGGCAGCGCGATGCCCCGCAACGCCCGTACCCCCCGGCCGGAGGCGCCCCGCAGCCGCCGCGCCCGGCGGACCCGCAGCACGCTCTCCACCAGTTGCGGGGCTACCGACAGGGCCACCACCACTGCCGTGCCCACCGCGTACAGGGCCCCGGGCACTGCTTTGAGCAGCCGCTTCGGGTTGGCGAGGGCGTTCGCCGCGCCCAGGCAGACCAGCATCGTGGCCAGCCGCAGCCCGTCGTAGAACCCGCCGAGGAGCTGCTCGGCGGCGACCGGCCCGAACAGGCGGATTCCCGCCGCCCACGCGGGCAGGGGAATTTCGGGGAGCCGGACGAGCACGTGGTCGCCCTGCCCGCCGCCGAACACGATCCGGAACAGCACCCGCATCGCCACGATCACCGCGCCGAGCACCAGGTACATCCGGAACGCCAGCGCCCACGGCGCGTCTCCCCGCCGCCGGACGACCACCAGCGCGGCGACGGCGACGAGCAGGCCCAGCGGGAACGGGTTGGTGGTGTGGCTGGCCGCGGTGGCCAGGCCGAGCGCCCACAGCCACCACGCGCCGGGGTGCAGCGCCCGGGGCAGGCGCGTCGCCCGGCCCACCGGCCGTGCCCGGTCCGCTCCGGCGAGCCGCTCCACCCGGCGGGTGCTCCGGTCAGTCATCCGGCTCGACGGTCCGCCGCCGCCGTGCGGCCAGCAGGCCGCCCGCGCCGAGCGCGACCAGCAGCAGCACGCCGGCCGCCGTCCCCAGCGGGATCCCGCGAGCGTCACGGGGCGCGGCGACCTCGGTCACCACCGGCTGGTCGACGGAACTGCCCGCCGGTGGGCTGGCGGCAGCACCTGCGGGTGGCGTGGCGACGCCCGCGCCCGCTGTCGGGACCGGGCTGCCGGCCGTCGGCGTACCGGTGGGGAGCGGCGCGGGCCCGGCGGAGCCCGGCGCCGGTACTGCCGCGCCGGGCCGGCCCGCGGTGGCAGGTGGTGGCGGGACCGGTCGACCGTCTCCTGCCGGCGGTGGCGCGACCGGGCCGCCCCGGGTGGGCGGTGCCGGGGGCGGAGGGCTCGGTGGTGGTGGCGGTGGCGCGGGACGCCTCGGCGCGGCGCCCGGCCGGGGTGCGTCGTTGGCGTTGCGGTTGAGCGAGAACGACCAGCCCTCGAAGCTGCCGGCCGGCGGCTTGCGGTTGAGCACACCCTTGTCGCTGTACGTCCAGCTGCCGCCGCTGGTCGCGTGCCAGTACGACCAGTAGGCGCTGGCGGGAGGCGTGTCGACGCACTTCTCGGACACCGTCGACGGCTTGCCCTCGATCCGGCAGACGAACCCCTCGCCCCAGCGCAGCGTGCCGGTGATCTGGAACCCGGCGTTCTTGAGGGCCGCCAGCCCGGTGGACTGCTCGCCCCGGGCGCACCGCACCACGGTCCCGCCGCCGAGTTCGTTGAAGTCGACCACCACGGTCACACCGGAGGCGTCGGGGCAGTAGCCGGCCGATCCGGCGGCCCTCGCGGGGGTGCCCGGTCCGACCATCGTGCCGGCGGCGGTGAGGGCGACGACCAGTCCGGCGCGGGCGGCCCGGACGGTCACGCCGCCCGCCGACGGCCGAGTACGACGAGCAGCACCCCGCCGCCGACCAGCAGGAACGCGATCAGCACGTAGCTGGTGATCGCCGCGCCGGTCGTCGGCAGCCCGCCGAGGCCCGGGGTGGTCGGGGCCGGGGTCGCGCTCGGGGCGGCGGTCGTCGACGCCGTGGCGGACGGGGTCGACGGCACGGTCGTGGCGGACGGGCTCGGTGTCGGGACGGCCGTCCCGGTGGGCGTCGGTGACCCGGTGGGCACCGGCGAGGTGGTGGCGGTGGGGGAGGCGGTGGCGGTGGGCGGCGCCGTGCCGGTCGGGGTCGGTGCGGGCGACGACGGCGGCGGGTCGAGGCCGATGCGTCCCAGCGGCACCTGTACGAGGCCGAGGACGGCCTGTGCGCTGCCTCGACGCCACTGGTCCCGGTCGGTGTCGGTGATCCCGGACGCGACGGCCGTCGTCAGGCTGTCGGTGTTGTAGGCGACGGCGCCCGCGTCGGCGGCGGCCGCGCCGCCGTTTGCCGCGGTGAGCTGGAGTGCGGCCAACGCGCCGGCGGCCCGCGCGGCCTCGGCGTCGCGGCCGGCGGCGGCGAGGGCCTGCCCGGCCAGGCCGGTGCTGTTGGAGTTCGCGCCGGTGGTCGGGCCGGAGCCGCCGAACGAACCGTCGGCGCGCTGCTGATCCACCAGCCAGGCCGCGCCCTTGGCGGCCGCCGCGGTGGCGCCGGCGGCGCCGTCGGCAGCGGCGGCGAGCAGCGCCTGCACGGCCATCGCGGTCGAGTCGACGTCGAGGGTGGCGTCGGCCTGCTCGTCGCAGGACGGGGACGGGCCGTCGGCGGTGTCGGGGTAGAGCCGGAACCCACCGGCCGCGCACTGCTGGCGGATGAGGAAGTCGACGGTGTCCTGCGGTACGTCGCCGCTGCGAGCCAGGCCCAGCACGGCGAAGGACTGGTCGAAGGCGTTGCTGGCGTCCGGACCGGTGTCGGCGGTGGTGCGGCTGGTGATCCGCCCCCGCTGGTGTCCGGCGTCCGCCCCGGCGACCAGTGACAGGGTCTCCGTCCGCAGGTCGAAGCCGCCGAAGTCGGTGGGGTCGGCCCCGGCGGCGGAGGCGGCGTACAGCAGCTTCGCGGTCGACCCGCCGTCGAGGAAGCCGGAGATGCCCCAGTCGTCGAGGCTGTTGTAGGACCGCACGTGCGCCGCGACCTGCGCCGTCGCGGCCTGCCGGACCGGCGCGTGCACCCCGGTGGCGGAGAGGGCGAGGAGCCCGTCGATGGTCAGACCCCAGTCCGGACCGCCGAACGGGCCGGGCAGCACCCCGTCGGCGAACTCGCCGGCCAGCCAGGAGGCGGCGTCGCGCGCGGCGGCGGCGTGGGCCGGGGCGGGTGCGGCCACGACAGTCAGGGGTACGGCGGTGAGCGCGGCGATCGTCGCCGCGGTGGCGGCGACGACGCCGGCGCCGAGACGCCGGGAACGGGACCGGGACATGAGGGGTGCCTTTCGCAGAGCGGTCGGTGGAAGCTCCGGAAAGCACCCGGGGACAGCGACACCCCGCTCGCGTGATGCGATGAGCGGGGTGGAACGGACCTCGGTGGCCCGGACTTCACCCTGTAAACCTCGACAGTGGAAGCCGCTCGTCCCGGGCGAGGCATTCCGGCTCGCGAGGCCGGGGCCTCGCTCACGGTTGCGGGTCAGCGCCGGCTTCGCACCGGCTTCCCCCCACTCGGGACGTATGCAGTTGTGGCCCGGCGTGCACCGGGTGCCGACACCGTACCGCCCGCACGTCGCGCGACGCCAGGGAGGTGGCCGACACCCGGTGCACCACTGCGGTCACACCCGGTGTGCGGCCACGGTCAGGGCGCGGCGATGCTCGGCGGGGCGCCCGCGCCGAACGACCAGCCCTCGACGGTGCCCGGGGCCGGGTTGTAGCTGCTCGCGCCGGACGTGCTGTAGGACCAGGCGCCGCCGCTGGGGGCATGCCAGTACGACCAGTACGCCGTCGCGGGCGGGGTGTTGACGCACGGATCGGCCGTGGCGGTCGGCTTGCCGTTGATCCGGCAGGCGAACGCCAGCCCCCAGCGCTGGGTGCCGGTCACCGTGAAGCCGGCGCCCTGGAGGGCGGCCAGCCCGGTGGCCGGGTCGCCCGGAGCACAGCCGACCTGGACGCCACCGCCGAGCGCGGCGAAGTCGACCACGACGGTGACGCCGGAGGTGCCGGTGCAGGCCGCGGCGTACCCGGCCCGGGGGGCGGGTTCGACGGCGGTGAGGGCGACGGCGGCGACGGCGGCTGCCAACAGGCCGGCGAGCCGGGTGCGGACGGTGGATCGGTGACGGAACACGGTTCCTCCTGGAATCGGTGGAGCGACGGGACGGGTCACGGGCAGGCGGGGACCGGCGTGCCCGGGGCGGCGAAGGCGAACACCGCGTCGAGGGTGAGGCCCTGGTCGGGGTAGGTGACGCCGTCGAAGACGACCTCGAGGCGTTCGCCGGCGACGAGTTGCCGGGCCAGCCAGCCGGCCGCGGCCTCCGACCGGCCGTCCCCGGCAGGCGAGGTGGGGGAGGCGTGGGCGGATGCCGGTGCGGCGAGGGTGAGGGTGGCGAGGGTGAGGGCGGCGAGCACACCGCGGAACAGGGTGAGCAGGCGGTGCCGGCTCAGGCGGACGACCATCGGAAGCGCCTTTCCGGCCCGGCGGTCGTCAGAAGCCCGGCCACCCGCCGCAGCGCGGGGGTCGACCGGGACTCCGACCCGTGGGCCACGACGGGTGGGGAGCGGATTCTGCGCGTACGTCGGGTATTCGGGCTCGCCGTCGGAGGTGCATCTCGACGGCCTACCGTTGCGGGCCAGCGCCGGAATTCGACCGGACTTCCCCCGCACGCACGCGCGTTGGTTGAGTTGTGGCGCCAGTCTGGAGTGGAGGGACGCCGGATGTCAATGCGTGATCGGCTGCGCGCGTCCGGTCATGGTCCGGTGGTCGGTCAGGGCAGGAGCTCGACGTACCCGTCGGTCGCGTGCAGGCGAATCCGCTGTCCGTTTCGGATCAGCCGGGTCGCCTGCGCCACCCCGACGAGGGCGGGCAGGCCGTACTCCCGGGCGACCACCGCCCCGTGGGTCATGAGGCCGCCCACCTCCGTCACCAGTCCCGCGATCGCGACGAACAGGGGCGACCAGCTCGGGTCGGTGTAGGCGGTGACCAGGATGTCGCCCGGTTCGAGGTCGGCCTCGGCCAGGTCCAGGACGACGCGGGCCCGTCCCTCGACGGTCCCGCCGGAGACCGGGAGGCCGGCCAGCGCGCCGGCCGGCACGTCCTCGCGCCGGTACGCGCCGGCGATGCCCTCGCCCTCCGACGTGAGCACCCGGGGCGGGGTGAGCGTCCGGTACGACCTGAACGCGTCCTTGCGCCGCTGGATGAGCTGGTCGTCCACCTCGTGCGTACGCACGACGTCGTGGAGCTCCTGGAACGTCAGGTAGAAGATGTCCTCCTGCTCCGGGAGCACGTGGGCCCGCACGAGGCGCTCGGCCTCTCTCAGCAGGGCCTGCTTGTAGCTGAGGTAGCGGCTGACGATGACGTACTTCGGATACTCCCGGTACCCGATGAAGGTCCGGACCCGGTCGATCATCCGCTTCGTCTCGTCCGCCCTGCGCTGCCCGTCCGGCAGGGCCCGCAGGCGCTCCAGGACCTCCTGTTCCTTCCGCGCCGCCCGCTGGCGCCCCTGCGCGAAGCGCCGCTCGCGGGCACCCGGCTCGAGGTTCCTGACGTTGTCGAGGATGAGGGGCACGAGCGTGGTGGGGCGTTCGCTCCAGCGTGGCCTCGTGATGTCGATCTCGCCCGCGCAGCGCATGCCGTACCTGTCGAGGTAGGCCCGGATGGCGTCTCGCGCCTCCCGGCCGCCCGGGAACCGGGGCAGCTCGTCCACGAAGCCCTCGTCCTCGACCTCCCGCAGGAAGGCCACCACCTCCGGGTGCGGGCGGATGACGTCGGCGACGTCCAGCAGCGCCAGTCCCATCTCCGACGTGACGTTGTCGGGCGCGGACAGCGTGAGCGTGTCGGCGGCGTTCTTCTCGCCCAGCCACTCGTACAGCCTGTCGTTGAGCCACCACGTGGCCTCCATCCCGGCCATGATCGCCTGCATGCTCAGCGGATCGGCAAGGCCCCGCTTGTGCTCCTCGAAGGCCTCCAGCAGGAAGTCGAACAGCGCCGGCCCGGACTTCGTCCGGATGCCGCGCCGCAGGGTGGCGAGGGCCGCCTGGCTGCGTTCGACCAGCTCGGTGACGATGGCCGGATCGTTCTCGATCGGGGCGGGCGCGCCGCCGGCGGGCGGCCCTGCCGGACCCTGGTCGGGAAGCGACGGGACGAAGTCGCCGCGGCCGAGGACGGTCTCCAGCGCGTCCCTGATCAACGGATCGGACCGCCCCACCATCTCCAGGAGGCCGGCGCGGCTCGCGGGCGCGGCCAGGCGCCCGGTGACGTCGACGAACAGCCTCCCGCCGGCCTCGTGCATCGGCGCCATGGCCGTCAGCTGCCACATGGAGATCCCCAGGGGCTTCATGGGGTCCGTCATCATCTGCTGGTGACCGACGGAGACGTAGACGTGGTTCGCGCCGTCGCCGGCCTCGGGGATGGGGAACAGCGTGGTGATCGGACGGCTCTGGACGATCTGGAAGTCGTCGTCGACCAGGCACCATTCGATGTCCTGGGGGTGGCCGAAGTGGGCTTCGATCCGCCGGCCGAGCCGCACCAGCCGCACGACCTGCGCATCCGTCAGGGCCGGCTGCTCCTGCCGCTCCGAGTCGATCGCCTGTTGCCTCGTCCCGCCGGCCGGCAGGGCGTGGATGGTCAGTCGCTTGGCGGCGATCGCCCTGGCGATGATCCCACCGTCCCGCACCCGGTAGGCGTCGGCGTTCACCAACCCCGAGACCAGCGCCTCGCCGAGGCCGAAGCTCGCCTCCACGACAGCGACCTTCCGGTTGTGCGTGACGGGGTCGGCCGTGAACAGGACGCCGGCCGCCTGCGGGAAGACCATCTTCTGCACGACCACGGCCATCTGGACCGCGCGGTGGTCGATGCCGTTGCGTCGCCGGTAGGCCACGGCCCGCTCGGTGAAGAGCGAGGCCCAGCACCGGCTGACGTGCTGGAGAATCGCCTCCTGCCCCACCACGTTCAGGTACGTGTCCTGCTGGCCCGCGAAGGAGGCCGTCGGCAGGTCCTCCGCCGTCGCGCTGGACCGGACGGCACAGGCAGCCCCCGCACCGAGCCGGGCGAGGGCCCGGATGATCGCCGCTGCCACGTCGTCGGGGAGGACGACCGCTTCGATGGCGCGGCGGATCTCCGCACTGAGGGTGCGGCTCGTCTCCCGGTCGTCCGGGTCCAGGCGCGACAGCCGGTCGAGCCGATCGTCGATCGACGGCGCTTCGGCCATGATCCGCCGGAAGGCGTCCGTCGTCACGCAGAAGCCAGCCGGCACGCGGATGCCCTCGATCCGCGACGAAGCCCCCAGGTGTGCGCCCTTGCCGCCGACGGTCGCGACCTGCGCGTCGCCGACCTCGTGGAGGTCGCACACGTACTGCTCGATCATCGCGACACCTCCGAGGCAGTCGGCATCCGTCGCGACAACGACACTCGCACGTCGTGCGCCGCTTCTTCGCCGGTTTCCGGTTCGGCGGACGATTCTGCGGCAGGACCCGGGTCTTGCGGCAAGCCCTCCAGCCCGATATACGTTGAAGCGGGACAGTTCTTCTCGTGGTTGTCCGCTGCGACGAGGTGACGCCATCACCGACAGGCGCGAAGCGGCGCGATCACCAACAGGGGACCGCCGCGACGTCCTCAGGCCAGCAGTTGCTCGCGCATCCTCGCGCCGGGGTTGAACCCGCCCACCACCCGAGGGCTGGCCGGATCGTGCACGTCCAGCGTGTTGTTGCGGCGCATGAGCTCACGCACCGGAGGTGGCAGCCGGGGCGGGTCGTCCATGGCCGCGAGGATCTGTCCGGCGCTCGTGATCAGCCTGTCGGCGAGGGCGGCGGCGTCGGTGTCCACCCGCACCCGGCCGTACTCCCAGCCGGCGGTGGTGAGGTCGAGCACCTCGAACACGCGGGTCACGAGAGGATTCGGGTCGGTCACCTGGTCGAGCCGGGCAGCCTGGCCGCCGAGCACCGCGACGGCGGCGGCCACCTGCGCGTACGGGTGGAAGCCGCTCGGTAACGCGAACAGCGGCCAGCGCAGGGCTCGGCCGGCCTCCATCCACAATGGCCGGTAGTTGCGGCGGTGCACCAGGAGCCGGCGGCCCGTTCGTCGGTGGACGTCCTGGGCCTGGGCCTGCAGGTCCACGTAGGCCTCGTCGGCGACCTGGCTCACGATCCGGGCCGCCACCACCACGCCGTCGTCGTCGTTCAGCATCCCGGCGACGGCCTGGACCTGCTCGGGGAACCGGAGCTGCGCGTGGGCGCCGTACCGGTGCTGGACGTCGCGGAGCAGAGCCTGCTGCCGTTCCGGATCGAGCTGGACCCGCCCGCCGCCCAGCAGTCGCTGGAGCCAACGCATTTCGCCTCGTTTCAGCAGAGCCGTCCCGGACTGCGGCAATGCTAGTGCGTCGGACCTTCCCGCGCGCGGAAGGGGTCGCCGAGCCGCCGCCGCGTTCCGCCCGACGGCCTGCGGCAACAATGGCCGTCGATATTGACGTGCGACGACGGCGCGGACAGAATCACGGCACCCACCATGATCCCCGCTGGGAGATGCCATGACCCGTCCCCGCCTGCCGTTCCTCCGGGCCGCCAGCCGGCTGGCCGCGTTCGCCGCGGCCACCGCCGGTGTGCTGCTCACCCTCGCCGTACCGGCCAACGCCGCCGCGCCCACCGGGCGCTACGTCGCGCTGGGTGACTCGTACACCTCCGGCCCGCTGATCCCCACCCAGATCGACCTGAACTGCCTCCGTTCCAGCCGCAACTACCCGTCGCTGGTCGCCGCCTCCGTCGGCTCGTCGACGCTCGCCGACGTGAGCTGCTCCGGCGCCACCACGGAGGACATCCTCGTCGGCGGCAGCGGCGCACTGGGCATCTCGTTGCCCCCGCAGCTCAGCGCGATCACCCCGGACACGACGCTGGTCACCGTGCAGATCGGCGGCAACGACATCGGCTTCTCCGGCATCATCACCGAATGCGCCGAGGCGAGCCTGAGCAGCCCTCTCGGGTCTCCGTGCAAGAACCGGTACACCGCCGGTGGCGTCGACCAGTTGCAGGCCAGGATCGCCGCCACGGCGCCGAAGGTGACCGCCGTGCTGCAGGCCGTCCACCGTGCCGCGCCGGGCGCCCGGGTCGTGGTGCTCGGCTACCCGGCGATCGTGCCGGACAGCGGCTACGGCTGCTGGCCGGTGGTCCCGATCGCCTACCAGGACGTGCCGTACCTGCGCAGCGTCCACAAGTCCCTGAACGGGATGCTCGCCAGCACCGCCGCCGCGAACAACGCCACCTACGCCGACGTCTACGCCCCGTCGGTCGGCCGCGACACGTGCAAGAGCAGCGGCACCCGCTGGGTCGAAGGGCTGGTCCCGCAGAACGCCGCCGCCCCCTTCCACCCCAACGCCAGGGGCGAGCAGGGCATGGCCAACGCGCTGCTGGCCAGGCTGAACAGCTGACCGACGATTCCCACCACCGGCGCGACCTGACCCGACGAGCACCGGCCACCCGCCCCGCCGCCCAACGGCGGCGTCACGGGTGGCCGGTGCCGGG
Source organism: Micromonospora sp. NPDC048868 (assembly GCF_043198195.1). Classification (NCBI taxonomy): domain Bacteria; kingdom Bacillati; phylum Actinomycetota; class Actinomycetes; order Micromonosporales; family Micromonosporaceae; genus Micromonospora; species Micromonospora sp. NPDC048868. Next base: position 53,957 of record NZ_JBICUN010000012.1, on the reverse strand, counting down.
CGAACACCGTCACCTGTTCGTCCATCGCCACCTACTGCCCCGCGACGGCCCCGCCGATCGGGCGCGGGGCCGCGATCTGGAGGCGGTCAGTCGGCGACGACGAGCGCCTGGGGCGCGGCGGCCTTCATCCGGGTGCGTAGCCACTTGAGCTGGATGGCCGTCTCACCCTCGCAGCGTCGTACGAGCGCGAGCAGGTCCTCGTCGCGCGCGCCGTAGGCGGCCTGGCCGACGACGGTCCAGGCGATGTCGCACTCGGCGGCCATCAGGTAGAGGTCCTGGAGGTCACGCAGCAGGCCGATGCCGCCGGTGCGGGTGCCGGTGAACAGCTGCGAGTGCAGCCGGTCGGGTTCGGTCGGGGCGTCCTCGGCGTAGCGGGCGGCGAACGGGCGTAGGCCTTCGGCGTGCGCGTCGCAGCGCTTCGCCTGTCGCTCACACAGGTGGCGGATGTCGGGTTCCTCGGCGTGCGCGTCGGCGACCTGCCGGAACGCGTCGGCGAGGTTGACCTGGGCGCGGTGCAGCAGGCCGAGGTAGTGGGCGAGGTGCACGGTTCACTCCTTCCCGCTGGTGGCCCGCGCCGCCGGTCCACCCGCGGTCGGGGGGATGCCGGCGTCCGGGGGTGGCGCGCTGCCGCCGACCGTCGGCGCCGGTGCGGGTACGCCGCCGCCGTCGGCGAGCTTCTCGACCGCGACGGCGGCCACCTTGAAGAGGGGCTGCTTGGAGACCGGATCCCAGGCGGTGACGGTCAGCTCGTTGGCGGCGCGGGGTGTGCGCTCGTGCGGGTCCTGGTCGAAGTAGCCGTAGTGGAACGGCAGGAACACCACGCCGGGGCGGATGCCGCAGAGGCGGGCGCGGGCCTGGATGCCGCCGCGCGCCGAGGCGACCCCGACCAGGTCGCCCTCGGCGATGCCGAGCCGGGCCGCGTCGGCCGGGTTGAGCTCCACCCACACGTCCGGCGTGGCCTGGTCGAGTTGTGGGGCCCGGCCGGTCTTGGTGCGGGTGTGGAACTGGTAGACGGTGCGGCCGGTGGTCAGCAGCATCGGATGGTCCTCGTCGGGTACCTCGGGGGAGGGCTGGTAGTCGATGGTGTGCAGGAACGCCCGCCCGCCCGGCTCCTTGGCGCGGTACTCCGGCTCGGTGAACTCGGCGCCCGTGGCGAGGTCGTGGCCGTACGTCTCGCAGTGGTCGGGGTCGGTGTGGAAGCGCCCGTCGGTGTAGAGGCGCTCGGTGCCGTCGGGGTGCTCGTCGGTGCAGGGCCACTGGACGCCGGAGCCGCCGCGCAGCTTGGCGTAGGTGATGCCGGTGTAGTCGCAGGGCCGCCCCCGCGAGCACTCCTTCCACGCCTCGAACACCTCCTCCGGCCCGGTCCACCGGATCAGCGGTTGCCCGTCGCGGTCCCGGAAGTCCATCCGCCGGGCGTAGTCGAGGAAGATGTCCAGGTCGGGGCGGGCCTCGCCCGGTGGGTCGACGGCCTTGTCGGAGATGTGCACGGTGCGGTCGACGCTGGTGAACGTGCCGGTCTTCTCGCCCCAGGTGGCACCGGGCAGCACCACGTCGGCCAGTTCGGCGGTCTCGGTCAGGAACAGGTCCTGCACCACCACGAACAGTTCCGGCTTCGCCAGGACGCGCCGGACGCGCGACAGGTCGGGCAGGGACACCGCCGGGTTGGTGGCGCTGATCCACAGCAGCTTGATCGAGCCCTGCTCGGCGTACCGGAAGATCTGCATGGCGTGCGTCGGGGGCGCCCAGTGCGGGATGACGTCGACGTCGACGTTCCAGAGCCGGGCCAGCTCCTCGATGTGCGCGGTGTTCTCCCAGTTGCGCAGGCCCGGCAGGTCCCCGTCGGCGCCGGTCTCCCGGGTGTTCTGCGCGGTGGGCTGGCCGTTCATCTGGTAGATCCCGGCGCCGGGCCGGCCGATCATGCCCCGGATCAGGTGCAGGTTGTTGACGCCGCAGGCGGCGGCGGTGGCCTGGTTGGACTGGTAGAAGCCCTGCAACACCGTCGACAGCAGCCGCTGGGATGCGCCGAGCAGCTCGGCGGCGCGCTCCACGTCGGCGGCCGGCACGTCGCAGATGTCGGCTACCCGCCGGGGCGGGTAGCCGTCGACGATCCGGCGCAGCTCCTCGAAGCCGAGCGTGTGCGCCTCGACGTAGTCCCGGTCGTACCAGCCGCGCCGGATGATCTCCCGGAGCAGGCCGTTCATCAGCGCCACGTTCGTGCCGCTACGCACGGCGAGATGCAGGTCGGCCTCCCGCGCCACCGGGGTGGCGCGCGGGTCGACCGCCAGCATCGCCGGCGGGTTGGGGCCAAGCCGCCGGTCCAGCATCCGCATCCAGAGCACCGTCTGGGTCTCGGCGACGTTGTGCCCCCACAGGGCCACCGCGTCGCAGTGGTCCACGTCGGTGTACGAGCCGGGCTGCCCGTCGGTGCCGAAGCTCGCCTTCAGCGCGGCGGCGGCGGTGGCGGTGCAGAGCCGGGTGTTGCCGTCCATGTGCGGGGTGCCCAGCCCGGCCTTGCCGATCACGCCCAGCGCGTAGTACTCCTCCAGGAACAGCTGGCCGGTGGTGTAGAAGCCGAAGTGTCCCCACCCGCCCGGACCGTCGAGCAGTTCCTTCGACCGGGCCACGATCCGGCCCATCGCGGTGTCCCAGTCCGTCTCGACCAGCCGGCCGCCCTCGCGCACCAGCGGCCGGGTCAGCCGGTCGGGGCTGTGGTTGGCCTGCCAGCCGTACAGGTCCTTGGGGCCGAGCCGGCCCCGGTTGATCCGGTCCACCGCCCGGCCCCGAACCCCGACGATCCGGCCGTCGGCGACCGCGATGTCCAGCGCGTCGCCGTTGGAGTGCAGCACCGACGCCGACTGCACCCACCGGTCCACGTCCGCCTCGGTCAGGTCGCCGTCGAGGAACCGGTCCACCCGCACCGGCCACTCCTGCCCCGGCCCGTACGGGGTCCGTTCACCCCACGGGTCGGCGATCCGGTCCACCACGACGCGCTCCCTCCGAATCCAGGTCGTCACACCTGTCCCCGCCGTCACCGCGGGTCGTCGACTCGACCCTCCCAGCATGTGGCGATACCCCGGACCGCCACGCCGAAGCGGACCGACAGCACCGGTTCGGGTGTCCGTACCGGCCGCCTCGGTCGGTCGTCCCCGCAGTCGGCGCTCATGGCCGCACGGTGAACCGACGCGAGGAAGGAACCAGCGCCGCGGCGGCGGGCGCGGCGAAGCACACCACGGCACACCCGGCGAGGACGCCGGCCGCGCCGAACCGATCGATCGCGGGAGCGATGAGCGCCAGACCGACAGGCGCGAGTCCGTAGGACAGGAGGAAGTCCAGCGACGACACCCGGGCGAGCTTCGTCGGCTCGACCTCGCGCTGCGTGGCGGTGAACCACGGGACGTTGAACAGCTCGATGCCGAGTCCGGCGAGCACGTAGGCGGAGACGACCAGCACAGGATTCACCGGCAGGAGCAGGCTGAGCGGTACGAGCCCGTACAGGGCGAGCCCGGCCAGGGCGGTCCAGCCCTGTGCCGGCGGGCGCCACCGCCCGATCACCACGGCGCCGGCGAGCGCGCCGAGGGTGTACGCGGTCATGGCGGCGGCAAGCACGGCCTCGGTGCCGTAGCGGTCACGGCTGACCAGTGGCAGGACCACCCCGGTGGCCGAGTATCCGGTGGCGATGACCGCGGTCAGCGCGGCCAGGCCCGCGAGGAACCAGGGATGACGGCGTGCCTCGCGCACGCCGTCGGCGAACTCGGCCAGGATTCCGGGACTGGCGACGGGCCTGTCGGGTCGGCCGGTCCCGGCGGGTGGGATCAGGGCGGCGACCAGCCACAGGCCACCGACGCCGAGCAGGAGCATCGGAACGGAGACGACCAGGGCCAGCAGCGCGGTCAGACTCGGGGCGACGAGGGTCGTGACCCGCACGGCGAGGGTGATCGCGGCGTTGGCCTGCTGCCGTTGTGGCTCGGCCACCACCTCGGCGGTCAGCGCCTGGAAGGCGGGCCGGCACGCACCCTGTCCCGCACCCATCACGGTCGCCGCCACGGCCGTCAGGGCGAGCGACCGGCCCATGCCGAACGCCATCACCGGGGCGGCGAGGGCGCCCAGCAGGCCCGACCACAGCACCACCCGCCGACGCGAGTGCCGGTCGGCGAGCACTCCGCCGATCGGGACGGCGACGAGGAAACCCACGGTCCGTACGGCCAGCAGCACCCCCAGTTCGATGGCGGTCAGCGACCGGTCGAGCACCGCCAACCCGAGGATGAACGGCAGGGCCCACGTGGCCATGCCCGAGGCCGTCGTACCCGTCCACAGCCGGACGAAGGACGTGCTCCGCAGCATCGAGTTCGGCTCCGGGCGGGTCTGCACGGTGTCGTCAAGCATGTGCATCGATTCCTCGACCTTGACCTGACAATGATTGTCATTATAGTAACGGTCGCGGTTCGTCTCGTCCCGGCGGTCGACAGCTGCCGCAGCCGACCGACGTTTCTCCAGCACGCCGCACCGACCGCAGCCCGCCCGCTGACCCGAGGGAGGACCATGAACATCAGCCTGGCCGACCTGCCACCGGTACTGCCCGCCGACCACGTCGTCGCCATCAACCAGCCCAGAGCCGACCTGCACACCCACCGCGACTACGCCTGGAACGGCATGGCCTTCGACCTGCCGCCCGGCGTGTTCCACCCCGGCGGGACCAGCCGAATGCTGCACCAGCGGCTCCTCGACGGCGACATCGAGACCCGTGGCCGCGTCTACGCCGCGATGGGCGTCGGCGTCGGCGTCGAGGCCGTAGCCGCCGGGCTACGGGGTGCGCACACCGCCTACGCGCTCGACGTGCACCCCGCCAGCGTGCGGGCCACCGCCCGGCACTACCGCACCCACGTCGGCGAACGACCCGACACCCGCTTCGTCCCGCTGGTGTCCGACCTGTTCGACGCGCTGCCCGACGGCACCCGGCTCGACGTCGTGACCTTCAACCCGCCCGCCGTCAGCCAGCCGGTCAGCGACAACCCCGACGTCGTACGCAACGTCTGCGTCGGCGCGTCCCTGGTCACCAGATTCCTCGACCAGCTCGTCGACCGCGATCTGCTGGCCGAACACGGCGAGGTGTTCCTGATCCTGTCCAACACCGCCGACCTGCACGCCATCATCGGCCATGCCATCCGGGGCGGCTTCGCCACGACGATCCACCACCGCCACGACTGGCACGACGGCGTCGTCACGTTCCTGTTCCGCCTCACCCGCGACCAGCGATGACGGCCCTGACCGGCCTGGTGACGGCGGTCCTCGACGGCCAGCACGGCCCCGACCCCGCATCCCTCGTGGCCACCAGCGTCTTCTGGGTGCACCACGGCACCCGCCTCGCCGGCGGGAACACCACCTACCGCAACCAGTACGTGCTCGCCCGCGTCGGCACCGCCATCGGCGCGTGCGCCTTCGCCGCCGGCGACGTGGACCCGACCGTGTGTCTGGAGTACTCCGGCGCGCCCGTCGCCCACCTGCTCACCGACGCACCGCCCGCGGTGCGGGTGGCGACTCTCGACGCGTACCTGGCTCACGTCCGTCCCCACCGGGACTCCGACGCCGAGCCCGTCGTGCTGCCCGCCGGCACCCCGGAGACGCGGGCGCGGGCGCGCGACGCCGCGGTCGCCGGACTCCTCGACGTCAAGCCCGGCGCGAAGGTCGCGCTGATCGGCGTGGTCAACCCGCTCGTGGCCGCCATCCGTGAACGCGGCGCCGAGTGCCTGCCCTGCGACCTCACCCTGCGGACCACCCAGTGGGGGGACCCCGTCACCCCCGACATGCGCGACGTCCTCCACGTCGCCGACGCCGTCGTCGCCACCGGTATGACCATCGGCAACGGCACCTTCGACGAGATCCTGCGCACCTGTCACGACCGGGACGTCCCGCTGATCGTCTACGCCCAGACCGCCAGCGCGGTGGCCCGACACTTCCTCGGCGCAGGCGTCACCGCCCTGTCGGCGGAGCCGTTCCCGTTCTCACAGTTCAGCGCTGATCGGACCGTGCTGTACCGGTACCACGCCCAGTCCTGACCATTCTGAGGGGAAGACGTGGACGAGCACATCAGCGAGACACTCAGCAGGCCGGCCCTGATCCGCCTGGACGACCGCACCACCTGCGTGCGCTTCGAAACCATGAAGATGGCGTCCGCCCTCGCCGCGGTACGCCATCTGCTGCACCGGGGAGTGATCACACCCGGGGACACCCTCGTCGACAGCTCCAGCGGCATCTACGCCCACGCGCTGGCGTTGGCCTGTCACCGCCACGGCCTGCGATGCCACATCGTCGCATCCACCACCGTTGACATCACGCTGCGCACCCAGCTGGAGATCCTCGGCGCCACCGTGGAACCCATGCCACCGACCGTCAACCTGAAGCTGGACCAGGACCGCCGGGTCGCGCGGGTCCAGGAGATCCTGCGTGCGAAGCCGCGCCACCACTGGATGCGCCAGTACCACGACGACATTCACTACCTGGGCTATCGCCCGATCGCCACACTGATCCGACGGGAACTCGATGAGCAGCCCTTGACGATCGTCGGTGGCGTCGGCACCGGGGCCTCGACCGGTGCCCTGGCCACCTACCTTCGCGATGCCACCCTCGACGTGTCCCTCGTCGGCGTCCAGCCGTTCGACAGCGTCACCTTCGGCAGCGACCACGTTCGCGACCCCGAGATCATCATCGCGGGCATCGGCAGCGCCATCCCCTTCGCCAACGTCCGCCACACTCTCTACGACACCCTGCACTGGATCGGCTTCGACGCCGCACTGGCCGGCAGTATCGCCCTGCTACGCGAACACGCCGTCTTCGCCGGCCTGTCGACGGGCGCTGCCTACCTGGCCGCACGCTTCGAGCGACGTGCGGACTCCCGGCGGCACGTCGTACTACTGGCCCCCGACACCGGCCACCGCTACGTCGACGCCGCCTACATCCGACACGCCCAGGCCCTCACCGCACACGACCTGCAACCCCACCAGATCACCGAACTGGCCGACATGAAGCTGCCGTGGTCGCGCATGGACTGGAACGCCGCCCCGGCGCCCACGGCCGCAGCAACCGACCCGGCCCTTCAATCGGCATCCTGAGGGGCGCACGCCACGGGACGACGATGGTGGCGTCGGGCGGTGGCCCCCGCCTGTCGGCGGGGGCCACCGCCTTTCGCCGGATCGCGAGCCGGCCCGCGTCACGTGCGCTGATCTGCGGGATCCACGGTCAGGACCGCAGGTCCCGCAGGTACGCGGCGAACTTCTCCAGCCCGTCCACGTTGCGAGGGCTGCTGATGCCCTCGTTGTAGTCGAGGATGAAGAAGCGGTCGTTGACCACCGCTGGCAGATTCTTCGTCTTGGGTGAGGTCTTGAGGAACTTGATCTTCTGCGCGGCCGGTTGATCCTGGTAGTCGAGAATGATGATCACCTCCGGTCGGGCCTGGACGACCGCTTCCCAGCCGACCTGCGTCCAACGGCCGTCGAGGTCGGCGAAGATGTTCCGGCCACCCGCGAAGGAGATGATGTCGTTCGGCGGCACCTGCCGGCCGGCCGTGAACGGCTGGTCGGTGCCCGAGTCGTAGAGGAACACCGGGGTCCGGGTGCTCGGTGCCTGAGCCCTGACCGCCTCGACCCGTCGCTTCATGTCGGCCACCACTGTGGCGGCCCGCTGTTGCACACCGAAAATCTGGCCGAGTCGCTCCAGGTCGTTGTAGAGGCCGTCGAACGGGGCGTGCCGCTCGGGGTGGTTCGGATAGTTGAAACAGGACTCGGCGTGCATGAAGCTCTGGATGCCCAGCCCGTCGAGGATCTCCGGAGAGGTGCCGCGCTTGTCGCTGAGCCCGGAGTTCCAGCCGGCGACGACGAAGTCGGCCCTGGCCTCCACCAGGAGTTCCCGGTTGAGTAGGTCATCGCTGAGGAACTTCACCTTGGCGTACTCGGCGGCCCACGGGGACTCGGTCACCGGCGGATTGGCCGGTGGCATCACGTATCCGTGGACGTGCTCGGTGAGGCCGAGGGCGAACATCTTGTCGGCGCTACCGCCCTCGTAGACGACGGTGCGTCGCGGGGTGGTGTATTCCACCGGTTCGCCGCACCGGTTGACGGTGACCTTCTGCACCCCGCTCCCGCTCGGTTCGACCTCGGCGCCACAACCGGCGAGCAGCGCCGTGGCGGTCAACGACGCCAACGTGGTACGGAACGCGGTTCGCCGTCGGGAGACGGTCCCGTTCATCTGCGGATTCCTTTCGAAGATATTGCTGGACTCAGGGAATAGAGCAGTTGTGGATCACCGGTCAGCGGGTGCGTCACGACGCTGACCACGACGCCGAACACCTCGCGGATCAGCTCGGCGGTCAGGACCTCGGCGGGAGTTCCGGTGGCGACGAGCCGGCCTCCGGACAGCACGCCGAGCCGGTCGCAGGCCGCTGCGGCGAGGTTCAGGTCGTGCAGCACGACGAGGACGGTGAGCCCTGAGCCGCGCAACAGGGACAGCAGCTCGATCTGGTGCCGGACGTCCAAGTGGTTGGTCGGCTCGTCGAGCACCAGGACCTGCGGCTCCTGCACGAGGGCGCGGGCGACGAACACCCGTTGCCGCTCACCGCCCGACAGCGCGAGCATCCCCCGGTCGGCCAGGTGCAGCACGTCGAGCTGTGCCATGGCCCATCGACACAGGCCCCGCTCCCGCTCGCTGAGCGGCTGGTTGCCGCGCAGGTGCGGGGCACGACCGAGAGCCACCGTCTCGGCGACGGTGAAGTCGAGGTCCGTGCCGCCGTCCTGGGTGAGCGCGGCGACCGACCGCGCGCTGCGGCGCAGCTTCAGGGTGGACAGGTCGTCGGAGCCGAGCCACACCACGCCGCGGCTTGGCCGCAGCGCCCGGTAGACGCAGCGCAACGCGGTCGACTTGCCGGATCCGTTCGGTCCGATCAGTCCGACGATCCGACCGTCCGGCACGTCGAGCGACAGGTCCCGGACGATGACGTTCCCGTCGATCTCCACCGTGACGCCGCCGAGTCGAAGATCCATCACCGGCCGCCGAACAGGTAGCCACGGCGGCGCATCAGCGCGAGGAACACCGGTACGCCGATCAGAGCGGTGATCACGCCCAGTGGCAGCTCCCGGGGAGCCACCAGGGTGCGGGAGACCAGGTCGACCCAGACCATGAACACGGCACCGGCCAGCGGCGCGACGACCAGCACCCGGTGGTGCGAGGCGCCGACCACGATCCGGACCAGGTGCGGCAACACCAGGCCGACGAACGCGACCGCTCCGCTGACCGCCACCATCGCACCGGTGACCAGTGAGGTGATGACGAACAGTCGCCGACGTGCCCGGGTCGTGTCGACGCCCAGGCTGAGGGACGCCTCGTCGCCGAAGGTCAGCACGTCGAGGGTGCGGCTGTGCCGGTGCAGGACGACCCCTCCGACGAGGACGGTGGCCGCGGCGACCGGCAGGCCGCCCCAGGTAGCTGCGCCGAAGCTGCCCATGGACCAGAACAGCATGGTGGCGGTCGCCTCGCTGTCCGGTGTGAAATAGATGATCACCGCCATCAGTGCCTGGAAGCCGAACGACATGACCACACCGGTCAGCACGAGGCGCAGAGGCGTGATGCCGGTGCGGCTGTACGCGGCCAGGTAGACCAGCGCCGCGGCGGCCATCGCGCCGAGGAAGGCGCCGGCGGAGACCGCGTAGATGCCGAGCGCGCCGAGTCCGCCGGCGACCGTGACCGAGACGGCGCCGACCGAGGCGCCGGAGGAGACCCCGAGCACATACGGATCGGCCAGGGCGTTGCGCACCAGGGACTGGATCGCCACACCGACCGCGGACAGGCCCGCCCCGACGATCGCCGCGAGCAACACCCGTGGCGTGCGGATCTGCCAGATGATCTGGTACGTGGTCACCTCGTCGGCATGGATACGGCCGCCGGTGAGCGCGGCCCAGAGGTACCGGGCCGTCTCGCCGGGCGGGATGGCGACCGGTCCGAGGCCGATCACCACCACGAGCGAGACGGCCAGCAGGACCAGCAGGGTGGCCACGGTGCCACCCGTTCGCAGTGACGGACGAGGGGCGCTCGCGGCAGGGGCGTCCGGGTCGACCACGAGGTCGACGGCCGTGGAGGGCGTCACGTCGAATCACTCTCCTGGTAACGAAATCCATTGTCAAATGCGTATCGTGGCACGTGACCTGGGCGATGAAGCCGTACCGCCGGGTCGTGCCTCGACGGGTCGGTACCGGGGGTGGATTCCGGGCTTCATGCGGGTCGTGCTCCTCCGGTGTCGGTGTCGGTGTCGGTCGGCTCCGCCACGCCGAGGGGGAAGCAGCCGGCGAACGGGTCGTGGTAGGTCCGCCAGACCTCCTCGCCGTCGGCGAGTTCGGCGTCGGTCAGCAGGCAGTCGGCGAGGGTGCGGTGCAGCTCGACGGGATCGACGTCGAGGCCGATGAAGACCAGGTGCTGGTGCCGGTCGCCGTAGTAGGGGTCCCACTCCAGGGCGGCGGCGAGCCGGCGCTGATCGCAGACGTGCTCCCAGCCGGGTTCGGGCAGGCTCACCAGCCAGTGCCCGAGGGATCCCATCGCCAGGCCGCCGCCGGCGAACTCCCAGGCCACGACGGTGTCGGGTTGGCTGGCGAGCCAGAGGTGGCCCCGGGAGCGGATCACCTCGGCGTTGACGTCCTCCAGGACGTCGTGCAGTCGCCGCGGGTGGAACGGGCGGCGGGCGCGGAAGACGGCGGAGACGACCCCGCAGTCGGCCTCCGGCTCGTGCGTGCCCAGCGCGAAGCCCTGTAGGCCCCGGGCGAGGACGCCGGGGGTCTCCGGCCGGTGCCGGTGGGTGTGGCGCAGTTGGCGGGTGAGCGCGTCGGCGTCGACGAGATCGCCGTCGACCCGGAAGTGTGCCGCCCACGGCGCCATCCGCTGGAGCAGGACCGCGATCCTGCCGGTGTCGAACTCTCCCTCCCGGGACCGCCCCCAGAGCACCAGGGTGTCGGCGTACTCGATCTGCCGGACCACGACGTCGGCGAGACCGCGGTGGTCGTCCTCGGCGGCCTGGATGCCGAGCGTGGCGAGGTCGTCGGTGCTGGCCAGGCCGTCGAGCAGGTGCTCGGCGTCGAGGACGGTGACGTAGGAGTCGACCTGGATGAGGTCGGTGACCGGTGTGCCGTCGACGAGGTGGTGGGCGCAGGCGGCGGCGACCGCCTCGGGTTCCACCACCTCGGGCAGCAACAGCACCAGGTCCTGGCCGGGGTTGTCCCGGGTGAGCCGGACGAGGGTGGGCAGCACGTCCTCCCGCAGCGTGCAGGAGGCGCAGCCGTGCGCCAGGGCGATCCGCTCGTCCTCGACGATGCCGGTGCCGGTGCGGACCACCCGGCGAACGACGCCGTCGCGGATGCCGGCGAGGTCGTGTCGCACCAGTAGCAGCGACGGGTCGGCGGCGAGCAGCGTACGGGCGACGGCGAAGGTCGCCGCCGGCCAGAACCCGGACAGCACGGTCAGCGACGGGCGGATGCCGGCGTCGGCTGTCTCGACGCGGATCGGGGCCTGCGGGGACGACGTCATCATGTTCCTCTCGGCTTAATGAAAACGATTGTCATTCTAAGCAGGTGGCGGCTGCTGGCGCGAGTCGCGACCCGGCGTGGATCCGCCCGGACGGATGATGTAGAAATGAAAACCGTTGTCATTGCGATGCATCACCTGAGCAAGGAGCGATCACTGTGTCCAGACGTTGTGACGTCACCGGCGCGCGGCCGAGTTTCGGCAACGCCGTGTCCCACTCCCACCGACGCACCCGCCGCCGTTGGAACCCGAACCTGCAGAACCACCGCTACTGGCTGCCGTCGGAGCGACGGTGGGTCGGCCTGACCCTGACGGCCAAGGCACTGAAGACCGTCGACCGCAAGGGCATCGAGCGCGTGGTCGCCGAACTGCGCGGCCGGGGAGTGCGGCTCTGATGGCCCGGCAGACCGACGTACGCCCGATCGTCCGGCTGCGCAGCACCGCCGGCACCGGCTACACGTACGTGACCCGCAAGAACCGCCGCAACGACCCGGACCGGCTGGTGCTGCGCAAGTACGACCCGGTCGTACGCCGGCACGTCGAGTTCCGCGAGGCGCGCTGATGGCCCGCAAGAGCCTCGGCCGTCGGCAGGCGCGCCGCGAGACCCTCGTCGCCCGGCACGCCGAGGCGCGGGACGAGCTGAAGCGGGCGGTCAGCCACCCGGACACCGACCCGGACGTACGAGCCGACGCGGCACGCCGACTCAACCGCCTGCCCCGGGACTCCAGCCCCGTACGACTGCGCTCCCGCGACCAGATCGACGGCCGCCCGCGCGGTGTGCTGTCCCGGTTCGGACTGTCCCGGGTGCGGTTCCGCGAGCTGGCCCTGCGCGGTGAGCTGCCCGGGGTGCGCAAGGCGTCGTGGTGACGTCACCGCACCCCGCCCGCGACGGGGGAGGCGCGGTGGCGCTCGGTCGCATCAGCCTGCGGGCGCAGCGCCGGTCTTCACTACTGGCCGATCCTGCGGGAAGCTTGACCGGCGCGCCAGGATTGCGCCAGACACGAGGCGGAGGTGCGCGTGCGGTTCGAGGTACTGGGCCCGGTGCGGGTGTGCACGCCGGACGGCGAGGCGGCCCTGGCGCCGAAACCACGGGCACTGCTCGCCGTGCTGCTCGCCGCAGGCGGCCGGTCGGTCACGAGCGAGCGACTGCTGGCCGAGCTGTGGCCGGCGGGCGTCCCGTCGACGGCCATGGCGACGTTGCAGATGCACGCCTCGGCGCTTCGCAAGGTGGTGGGCGACCGGTTGCGCACCACCTCCGGCGGCTATCGGCTCGACCTGACCGACGCCACCCTCGACGCCGCCGAGTTCGAGCAGACGGGGGCGCTCGGGCTGTGGCGTGGCGACGCGTACGACGGGGTGCGGGCCGGACACTCCGTGGCAGCGGCGGCCGCCCGGCTCGCCGAGCTGCGGCTCTCGGCCCGGCTCGACTGGGCGCGGCGGGCACTGGCGGAAGGCCGGCACCTCGCGGCGGCCACCGAGCTGGCCGGTTGGGTCGCCGAACAGCCCACCGCCGAGGGGCTCGTCCGACGGGACTCACCCGGGGTGGCCGCCGGGGGCATGCTCGCGCCCCCGGGCGACGACGTCCTCGTCTTCGCCCAGACGGTCGAGGTGGGCGGGCGGGACCGGACCGTCGAGTTCTCCGTCCTCGCCGCCGGCGACGGGATCGAGGTCGCCACGGACATCGACTGCACCGCGTTGCTGCGGGGACGGGCCGAGGAGGTGGCCGTCGTCCGCGCCGTGGACGGCCTGGTGCTCGAGCACGCCGCACAGGCTGTCCGGATCCACGAGCTGCTGCTGCACAGGTGGTACGAGGTCAGTTCGGCGTCCCACCGGGCGTCGCTCGAAGCGCTCCAGCGATGGCTGACGACTCAGGACCCAGCGGGCGACTACTGGCAACTGCTCGTACGGCCAGGTGAGCGGGCAGCGGGTGAGTCTGCCTGAGTGGCGGTGAGGCCGGCGACGATCAACGGGAGCCACCCGGCGGCCGGACCGGAAACGTGGCCGGTACGGCGGTGCCGGGGACGCCCGGCCCGTCGCCGGGCGGGACCGGTCGGCAGGTGAGGTAGGCGTCCAGGGCGGCGGCGCCGGTCAGCATGGCGCGACTGCGGGCAGCGAGGCGGGCGCGCCAGTCGCGCAGCATCGACCCGAGCGGCGCGACGCCCCCGGCGGAGCGGACCTGGGCGATCAGCGGAGCGATCTGCGCCAGCAGGTAGCCACCCCGCCTGAGCTGGTGGGCCAGCCGGGCGTCGCGCACGTCGGCGGCACTGTAGACCCGGTAGCCCGTCTGCGGGTCGCGGCACGGCTGGAGCACGCCCGCGCGTTCCCACTTCCGGAGGGTGGCCGGGCGGATGCCGAGCCTTCTCGACAGGGGACCGACGAACGTGTTGCTCCGTCCCTGCGGCACCGGATCGAGGTCGCCGACAGCGGCTTCGGCGGCCTGGAGGGTGCGGCGGTCGTCGAGGAGCTGTGCGTGACTCTCGTCGACGAGCCGGAGGGCGTCCTCGGTCGCGCCCCGGTTGACCGCCTGCATGATCGACGTGGCCGTCGCATGCCCGTGTCCGGGCACGAGGGCGAGGAACGCGCGCAGTGCCTGCGCGTGCAGCGCGGTGTAGGTGCGGTAGCCGTGCGGGGTGCGGTGCGCGGCCGGGAGGATGCCGGCCGCCTCGTAGTTCCTGACCGCCTGCGTCGACAGGCCGTGCGCGCGCGCCAGGTCGACCGGCCTGAGCCTGCCACTGCTTTGAGGGTTTGGCGTCATCACTCTGCTGACATCGGGGAGAAGTTTGCACCGTCGGTTCAACGATACCGTTGAGGGTATGACCGCTGGTATCGCAGACGCCGCCCGTGCCGTCGACCCCGCTGCCGTCCTGGGGTTGCTCCCGGGCAGGCCGCGGCTGCTCGCACTGGGCGAGCCCACCCACGGCGAGGACGCCCTGCTCGACCTGCGGAACGAGCTCTTCCGGCAACTCGTCGAGCGGGAGCACTACCGGACGATCGCGATCGAGAGCGACTGCGTGATGGGGCTGGTCGTGGACGACCACGTCACCTCGGGCACCGGCCTCCTCGACGACGTAATGGAGCGCGGGTTCAGCCACGGGTGGGGCGCCTTCGCCGCCAACCGTGAGCTGGTGCGCTGGATGCGCGCGTACAACGACGGGCGGCCCCCGGCGGAGCAGGTGCGGTTCGCCGGGTTCGACGGCCCGCTGGAGATCACCGGCGCCGCGAGCCCCCGGCAGGCCCTCACCGCACTCCACGCCTACCTCACCGCCCGGGTCGACGCCGACCTGCTTCCCTGCGCGGCGGAGACGCTCGACCGACTGCTCGGCGCCGACGACCGGTGGACCAGTCCCGCCGCGATGATGGACCCCTCCCGGTCCGTGGGGCGCACGCCCGACGCCGGCCGGCTGCGGCTGCTCGCCGACGACCTGGTGGCCCTGCTCGACACGCAGACGCCACAGCTGATCGAGGCGTCCACAACGGAGGAGTGGCACCGGGCTCGCCTGTACGGGCGTACCGCCGTCGGCCTGCTGCGTTACCACCACGCGATGGCCGACCCGTCGCCGAGCCGCATGGCGCGGTTGCTCGGCGTGCGGGATTCGATGATGGCCGCCAACCTGCTCGCCATCGCCGGACGCGGGCCGGCACTGGTGAACGCCCACAACGGCCACCTCCAGCGCAACAAGAGCAGCATGCGGATGGGCGGACTGCCGGTGCAGTGGTGGAGCGCCGGCGCGATCGTCGGCGCCCACCTGGGCGAGGAGTACGCCTTCCTCGCCACGGCCGTCGGCACGATCCGCCACCAGGGAGTCGACGCCCCGCCGCCGGACACCGTGGAAGGGCTGCTGTACGCGCTGCCGGCGGAGCGTCACCTCGTCGACGCCCGCCGACTGGCCAGCGCCCTCGCCGGCATGACGCCCGCCGCCCGGGTGTCGCCCTGGTTCGGCTACGCCCCGCTCGACCCGGCCCACGTGGCCGACACCGACGGGATCCTGTTCGTCAGGGACGCCGGGCGGGGCCAGGCTCCGCAAGCGTCCAGCAACGACTGACCGGGCACTGGTCCGGGCCTGCCGCCGGGGCGGCGCCTGAACCGGCCGGAGCGGCGCCGGGGGACGGCGCCGCCCCTGCCGGTTCAGGCGATCGCGCAGGTGGCGCCGTTGAGGGTGAACGAGGCGGGCCGTCCCGTGTCGCCGGTGTGGGTGGCCTGGAAGCCGACGCTGACCGACGTGCCGGGCGCGATGGTGGCGTTGTAGGAGACGTTGCGGGCGGTGACCGCGCCGCTGGTCGGGGCGTACGTCGCGTTCCAGCCGTTGGTGATGCTCTGGCCGGCGGGCAGCGTGAAGGCCAGCGACCAGCCGTTCACCGTCGTGGTGCCGGTGTTGGTGACGGTGACCGAGGCGGTCAGGCCGGCGTTCCAGGCGTTGACGGTGTAGCCCACCCGGCAGGCGCCCGGCGAGGGCGGGGGAGTGCTGGGCGGCGGGCTCGTCGGCGGCGGGGTGGTGGGCGGCGGCGTGGTCGGCGGCGGCGTGGTGGGCGGCGCGGCGGTGTCGAGGCCGAAGAAGCGGATCGCCTGCGCGGCGTCGACCGGCAGGTTGTGCGACACCCCCTGCATGCTGATCGCCTCGACCGGCGCCCGGTCGCCGCTGCCGCCGTAGCGGGTGCGGGTGTAGCCGGCCTGCGGGCTATCGGTGTACGTCGGCGTCTGGCTCAGCCCGTGCACGTCGGTCCACTGCTTGATCTGCTCGCCGAAGTTCGGGTAGCGCAGCACCTCGTCGTTCGTCCCGTGCCACGTCTGCATCCGGGGCCGGCGCCCGGTGTATCCCGGGTAGGCGTTGCGGACCAGGTCTCCCCACTGCTGTGGGGTACGGACGACCTGGCCGTTGGCGCACTCGCTGTTCCACTCGGAGCCGTTGGTCGTGGCGAAGCAGCCGAAGGGGACCCCGGAGAACGCCGCCCCGGCGCTGAACACGTCGGGGTAGAGCCCGAGCAGGACGTTCGTCATCATCGCGCCGGACGAGATACCGGTGGCGAAGATCCGGTCGGGGTCGACGGCGTAGCGCTGCCGGACGTGGTCGACCATCGACTTGATGCCCACCGGGTCGCTGCCGCCGTCGCGGCGCAGCGCCTGCGGGGAGGAGACGTCGAAGCACTGGCTGCTGCGGGTCACCGACGGGTAGACGACGATGTAGCCGTACCGGTCGGCGAGCGCCGCGTACTGGGTGTTGGCGTACATGGCGGGGCCGGTGCCGGTGCAGTAGTGCACCGCGACCAGCAGCCCCGGCCGGGGCGCGACGGAGTCCGGCACGTACAGGTACATGCGCAGGTTGCTCGGGTTGGGGCCGAAGCTCGTCACCTCGGTCAGGGTCGCGGCGGATGCCGGCGGGGCGACTGCCACCGCCGCCAGGGCGGTCAGCGTGGCGGCGGCCAGGGCGGCGCCGAGCACTCGGAGTCTGGTCCTCATGGATGGTTCCTCTTCCACAGACGGTGGACAGGGCGGGGTTCCGATCGAGGGCTGCCCGGCTGCCCGATCACGTCCGGCTCAGGAACATCGACGAGTATCTATTAATAAGAAGGGTCCCGCAAGTGCCGGCCGCCCCGCCCCTCGCGCCGTCACCTGGTCAGGCGCTTCTCGAACCAGTGGTGGGCGTACGGCTCGGCGTTGTACGCCTCGATCTCGCGGTAGCCGGCCGCCCGGTACATCGCGATCGCCTCGGTGAGGTTGCGGTTCGTGTCCAGCCGGACGGCGCTCCAGCCCCGCTCGGCGGCGTGGCGTTCCAACTCGCTCAGCATCCGCCGCCCGAGCCCGAGCCCGCGTACGGCGTCCGCCACCCAGACCCGCTTGATCTCGGCGGGCGCGTCCCGGTGGAGCTTCACCGCGCCGCAGCCGACCGGCTCGGCGTTGAGGGTGGCGAGCAGGAACACTCCGGCCGGGGGAACGAGTTCCTCGTCGTGGACCGGGTTGCTCCGGGCCGGGTCGAACCCGCCGTCGAAGCGCCGCGCCACCTCCCGGGCGTAGGCCCGTACGCAGGCGCGGGCCCGCGGGTCGCCGGGCGGGCAGGGCGCGATCAGCACCATCGACGCGACGAGCAGCCGTTCCACCTCGGCCATCGCCGCGACGAGCCGCTCGCGGCGTCGCCCGGTCAGCGGGGCGAGGATCGACCGGGCGAAGTCGTCGGAGCGCTCGTCGAGCTCGGTCCACTCGGCACGGCCGGCGGCGGTGAGCGTGGCGACCCGGACCCGTCTGTCCCCGCCCACCTGGTCGGACGGCCCGACGGTGACGAGCCCGTCGCCCTCCAGGGCGCGCAGGAGGCGGCTGAGGTGCCCCGAGTCCAGCCCGAGCCGGGACCGCAGCGCCGCGACCTCGGCGCCGCCGGGGCCGATCTCCCACAGCAGGCGGGCCTGGGCGAGGGGGCGGGCGCGCGCCATGTACTCGTCGTCGAGCGCCCCCACCCGCTGGGTCACCGTCCGGTTGAACCGCCGCACGGCGGCGATCGACTCCGCTTCCATGAAACCTGACCTTAGTCAGCGATGCCTGGTCCGCGCCAGCGCCGCCCCGGCGGGCGGGTGCGGTCGCGTCCGCCGTACCGCCGCCGCCCGGGGCCGTCGCCCGGCGGCCCCGGGCGGCGCGGTGGGCGCCGTCCCCGGGGCCGTCCGGTCACCCGACGGTCAGGAGGCGGTGCAGGAGCGCACCTGGGGGCGCGTCCAGGTGCCGTTGGCCATCGTGGTGAACCCGAAGACATTGCCGCTGCCGTTGGAGCGCATCGTCATGACGTTCCCGCTGCCGTCCCAGCTCGGGGTGCCGTTCCAGGTGGCGGAGACCTTCTGCGGGGGCGTCACCTCGACGACCACGGTCCAGTTGGTGGCGCCGCTGACCGTGACGTCGCTGTTGAACCGGTCGCCCCACCGGGTGCCGTCGCGCAGGGTGGCGGTGCAGCTGCCGCCAGGCGGCGGGGTGGTCGGGCCGGTCGTCGGCGGCGGCGAGGTCGGCGGGGGCGTGCCGTTGTTGAGGGCGGCGAGGACCGCGTCGTACGCGGGCTTGCGGTTGCCGTTGTTGTCGAACAGCAGCGGCGTGTCGGAGGCCCGCCAGGAGTCGCTGTCCCGGATGCCCCACACGGTGATGCCGGTGCACCGGGAGACCGCGAGGCAGTCGTTGACCACGTTGCGGTACGTGGTGGGCGAGGCCCCAGCGATGTCCAGCTCGGTGATCTGCACGTCGACGCCGAGCGCCGCGAAGCTGGACAGCGTGGTGCGGTAGTTGCCCGGGTAGGGCGAGCCGCTGTTGAAGTGCGACTGGAGGCCCACGCAGTCGATGGGCACGCCACGCTGCTTGAAGTCGCGGACCATCGCGTAGACGGCCTGGGTCTTCGCGTGGCTCCAGTCGTCGGTGTTGTAGTCGTTGTAGCAGAGCTTGGCGCCGGGGTCGGCGGCCCGGGCGGCCCGGAACGCCGCCTCGATCCAGTCGTTGCCGGTGCGCTGGAGGTTCGAGTCGCGCCGGGCCCCGCTGCTGCCGTCGGCGAACGCCTCGTTGACCACGTCCCAGGCCACGACCTGACCCCGGAAGTGGGTGGCCACCTGGGTGACGTGGTTGAGCATCGCCTGGCGCAGCGCGCTGCCGCTCATGTTCTGCATCCAGCCGGGTTGCTGCGAGTGCCAGGCCAGGGTGTGGCCCCGCACGCTCATGCCCCGGCTGCGGGCGTGGCTGACGATCCGGTCCGCGTTGCCGAAGGTGAACTGCCCCTGCTGCGGCTCGGTGGCGTCGATCTTCATCTCGTTCTCGGGCGTCACCGAGTTGAACTCGCGGTTCAGGATCGTGACGTAGGTGTTGTCGCTGAGCTTGTTGGCGGCGACGGCGGCGCCGAAGTAGCGACCGCGCTCCGCCGCCGACGCGCCCAGCGTGGTCCCGGCGCTCGCCGCGCCGGGCAGGACCGTGGCGCCGGTCGCCGCGAGCAGTCCCACGGCGGCGACGACGATGGCCGCGCGCGCCCGCGAACGCGATCTCGACCGGGTGTCCCGGGGGTGCCTCTCGGTCATTCCTGCTCCTTCCGGGGCCGGTCCGCACCGTCGGGGGGACGGACCGGTGTGGTGGGGGTGTGCCGGATCAGGGCCGCCCGGCGGGCTGCGGCGCACGGGCCGCGGACCCGCCGTCATCGACCCTGATGGATGTGGAGTATGGCAGCGCGGCGCGCGGCCGAGCAAGAATTTCCGGAAAAGTTTCGGTAGTCTCCGAACCTGTCGCGTCGGTCGATTGGTGGCACACGGCAGGTCAGCGGTCGGCCGGGAAGGGAGGCGGGCGCTTCTGTTGATCTCCATGCTGCCGGGATGGGTGTCCGCCGGTCGGATTTTCCGGTACACCTCCGTAACGCGTCAGAGGTCGCGCCTGGCCAGGCCGCCCATCTGCACCGGCGTGCACCCGCCGCGGCCGGCGCGACGTCGGCGAACCGCATCAGACCGATCGCGTACGACCCCGCACGCCGTACGCCCAGCCCGTCATCAGCGGCGGGACGAGGTTGCCGAGCCCGTGGGCGGCGCCGACCACCGCGCGCAGGCGGCCACCCGGTCCGCACGGCGCCCGGCTATGGTGGGGACATGCAGGATCGGCACGGCCTCCGCCGCGCCGGCAAGCGGGTCTCGCTGCCGGCGCTGCTGATGCTGACCGTGCTGCTCATGGTGCTCTCCGCGGCCCGGTCCGTCGGGCTGTGCATCGTCTTCCGGAGCGCGCGGCGGGCCATTCCCGGCTGCGTGCCCGCCTGGTCGGCCGACCGCGCTCCGCCCGGGCTGACGTTCGCCGTCTGAAGCCCGTCCGCCTCCCCGCGTCCCGTGACGCGGGCCCGTGGCTTGGAGCACCATGCCGACCCCGCATCACGATCGATCCACCCTGCCCCGGTCCGTCGGCGACGGACCCCGGGTCACGCCCGCCCCACGACAGGGGCGGTGAGCATGCTGGCCCCCGGCGCATACGCCCGCCTCGGTCTGCGGCATCCCGTCGCCCTCGACCTGGGCACCTCCACGGTGCGACTGTGGACGCCGGTCTCCGGCACGGTGGTCACCGAGCCCGCCGTCGTCGCGTGCACGTCGTCCGGCGCCCAGGCCGTCGGACGTGCCGCCATCGCCCTGCGGGACACCGGTGACACGAAGCTGCTGTGGCCGGTACGCCACGGCGTGGTGGCCGACTTCTTCGGCTGCGTACACCTGTTGCGGGTGCTGGCCGCGGCGAGCGGACGGCCGGGTGACGACGTCTCCCCGGTCGTGGTCGGCGTGCCGGCCACCGCCACCCTGCGGCAGAAGGACCTCCTGGTCGCGGCGGTCCGCCACGCGTTCGGCGGGCGGGTCGCCACGGTGGAGGAGCCGCTGGCCGCCGCCCTGGCCTGCCGGGCCGACCTCGACCGCGACGACGTGGTCGCCGTCGACATCGGACACGGCCGGACCGAGATCGCGCACATCGCCGATCGCGCGGTCGAGGCGGTCGAGCGCGTCGACGCGCCCGACCCTCTCGACCGGGTGTCGCTGATCGCCGCCGCGGTCCGACGCGTGGGTGCCCGGCCGGCGTTCCCGGGGCGACGCC
The DNA here is from genome assembly GCF_043198195.1 of Micromonospora sp. NPDC048868. Taxonomy (NCBI): domain Bacteria; kingdom Bacillati; phylum Actinomycetota; class Actinomycetes; order Micromonosporales; family Micromonosporaceae; genus Micromonospora; species Micromonospora sp. NPDC048868. The sequence goes on along the minus strand of NZ_JBICUN010000012.1, from coordinate 32,848 downwards.
GGCTGCTGATCACCGGCGGCGGGGCGGTACACCCCGAACTCGGGGCCCGGCTGGCCGCGCTGACCGGCCGGGTCGTCACGATGCCCGCCGATCCGCACCTGGCCACGCTCGCCGGCCTGCGCCTGCTGCTCACCGGCTGACCACAGGCGGTGCCGCACGGCGTCGTGACGACGGTGCCGTGCGGCCGTCCGCCGCGCACCGGCCGCCCACCGGGCCGGGACCGACCTTCCCCGCACACCTGGAGCCTTCGATGGACGTCGAGCTGACCCCCCTGCCCGGTATCGGGCTGCGCCGCATGTTCACCACCGACGCGGGAGTGCGCGTCGGGGTGGTGACCCATCACGTCGGCGGCCGGCGTGAGCTGGTCTACCCCGACGGCGACGACCCCGACGCCACCCGCAGCATCACCCTCACCCACGACGAGGCCGTCGTGCTCGCCGGACTGCTGGGCCTGCTCGACGTCCTCGACGTCACCGGGCCCGGCGCGCTCACGACTACCCCACCCGGCGGCGGGTAAGCCGCCTGATCGGACGCGGGGGGAGGGGACGTGGGACGAGAGTTCGTGAACTGGTCCGGCAGCCTGTCGTTCACCCCCGCCGAGTACGCCGAGCCCGCCGACGAGGACGAGGTGCGGGCGCTGGTGCGGCGGGCCCGCGAGGCCGGCACGACGCTGCGGCCGGTGGGCTCCGGGCACTCGTCCAGCCCGCTGGTGCGCACCGACGGGATCCTCGCCAGCCTCGACCGGCTCGCCGGGGTGATCGCCGACGACGGCGGGCTCGCCACGGTCCGCGCCGGCACGAAGCTCAAGGCCCTCGGGGAGGGCCTGTACGACGCGGGGCTGGCGATGGACAACCTCGGGGACGTGGACTACCAGTCGATCGCCGGCGCGACCGCCACCGGCACCCACGGCACCGGCCTCGGCTTCGGCAACCTCTCCACGCAGGTCGCCGGCGTCCGGCTGGTCACCGGAACCGGCGACACGGTGGACGTCAGCGCGGACCACAACCCGGAGCTCCTGCCGGCGGCCCGGCTCTCCCTGGGCGCCCTCGGCGTCCTCACCCGGGTCACGCTGGCCGTGCAACCCCGCTACCAGCTGCACCGCCGGTCCTGGTGCGCGCCCGTCGCCTGGACCCTGGACCACCTGGCCGAGTTGCAGCACACCAACCGCAACATGGACTTCTACTGGTATCCCCGCAACGACCTGACCCAGGTCCGGGTCATGAACCGCGTCGACCGCACGCCGGACGAGCGGGTGTGGCACGCGCCGCGGGTACCGGGCTCGGCGGCCCTGGACGAGCCCCACGAGGACCGTGTGGCCCCCACCCACCGGGCCATCCCCCGCCACCGGGAGCTGCGGTTCGAGGAGATCGAGTACATGCTTCCGGTGGAGGCGTTCCCGGCCTGCTTCGCGGAGGTGCGGCGGCGCATCAGGCAGCGGCACCGCCGGGTCGCCGGCTGGCGGGTGCTGGTGCGCAGCATCGCCGCCGACGACATCTGGCTCAGCAACGCCTACGGCCGGCCGACCGCGACCATCGCCTGCCTGCAGAACACCTCCCTGCCGTACGAGGAGTACTTCCGGGACATGGAGGCGGTCTTCCGGCAGTACGGCGGCCGGCCGCACTGGGGAAAGAAGCACTGGCTGACCGCGCGCGAGCTGCGCCCGCTCTATCCCCGCTGGGACGACTTCCAGGCGTTGCGTCGCCGACTGGACCCGGACGGGGTGTTCCTCACCCCGGACCTGGCCCGGCTGCTCGAGGAGGCGTGATGGCACAGCTCGGTGCCCGTACGTGGGTCGTCCCGGGCGGGCACGTGCCGTTTCCCGGTCACGGTCCCGAACCGGAGTTCACCAGCTTCGACCAGCTGTGCGTGCTCAACGCCACCGACCAGGAGACCGAGGTCAGCCTGGACGTCTACTACGAGGACGCCGAGCCCGTCGGGCCGTACCGGATCATGGTCGGGGCGCGACGGATCCGGCACGTGCGGATCAACGACCTGATCGACCCGGAGGCGGTCCGACTCGACCGTCCCTACGGTTGCCTGCTGCGCTCGCCGGTGCCGGTGGTGGTGCAGTTCCTGCGCCAGGACACCCGGCTGCCCGGCGTCGTCGCGCTGACCGGCGTCATGGCCCATCCCGCCTGACGTTCGGCGGCCGGCGAACCGGGTATCCGCGCCCATGGCGCTCTCACAGTGCAAGCCGGCGGCGACCAAGGCGGATTCCCGACTGCGCCAGCAATGCCAGGAGATCTACCGCCGGTTGCAGACATACTTCATCCTCGCGGTACAGGCCGGCCTTGCCGCCGCGCTGGCATGGCTGACGGCCAGGACGTTGCTCGGCAACCACGACCCGACCTTCGCCCCCGCCGCCGCGGTCGGTGTGATCGTCGCCGCCATCGGCAACCACGCCCGACGTGCCGTCGAACTCGTCGCCGGGGTGGTGCTCGGCATCGCCGTGGGTGACGTGCTGATCGGCCTGCTGGGCACCGGAGCATGGCAGACCGGCGCCATCGTCTTCGTGGCGATCGCCATAGCAGCGGCGGTACGTGGCACCGGCGCCTTGATGGCCCAGGCCGGTGGTACGGGCGTGCTGGTCGCCACCGTCACCCCGACCAACCCCGACCTGGAACTGCCCCGAACGCTCAACGCGCTGGTCGGGGGAGCGATCGGGCTGCTGGTCGTGCTCGTGATCGTACCGCTCAACCCGTTGCGTACGCTGCGGCGCGTCGCCGACCCCGCGCTCGACACCTTCGCCAAACAGATGACCGCCTCGGCGCGGGCGCTGGCCGACGGTGAGGCCTGCGCCGCCGAGGAACTGCTCGATGAGATGCGCGCCGCGGAGCCGGAACTCGACCGGCTCGACGAGGTCATCATCGCCGCCGACGAGGTGGCCCGGCACTCGCCGCTGCGCTGGCGCCGCCGCCGGGTGCTGGCGGCTTACAGCCAGGGCGTCGAGCACATGGAACGGGCGTTTCGCAACAGTCGCGCCCTGGTGCGCCGGGTCGGCACCGTCCTGCGAGACGAGGAACCGGTGCCGCCCGGCCTGCCCGCCGCCATCGAACTGTACGGCGAGGCGGTCCGCATGCTGCACCGCGAATACCTGGCCGTCGAGGAGCCTGTGGGTGCCCGAGAGCGGGTGCTGGCGGCGGTGCGGGAAGCCGGTAAGGCATGTCGCCAGGACATCGGCTTCTCCGGCACCATCGTCGTATCCCAACTACGGACCATCGCCAACGACCTACTGCGCGCCACCGGCGTCCCCCGCGACGAGGCGCGCCGGATGGTCCGCCGGGCCGCCGCCGGACATCCGTGACGCTCAGCCCTGCTGTCGCAGGTAGGGGCCCAGGAGATCCCGGGTGAGGGCGAGCACGGCGGCTTCCGAGGTGCCGTTCTCGATCATCTGTGAGGACGCGTAGACCACCGCCTGGATCAGCTCCGCCGCGGCGGCCGGGTCGCTCGCGCCGTGCTCGGCCAGGGCCGCCACCAGCGGCGTACGCAACTGGTCGTGCAGGACGCGGCTCTCCTCGGCGAGGACGGCGCCCGGCACGCTGGCGGCGAGCCCACGCATGACCGCGTGCTCCCCCTGGGCGACGAGGCGCAGGTTGGCCTCGACGTAGGCCAGCACCCGCCCGCCGGGGTCGGTGGCCCGGTCCATCTGCTGCGTGACGTATGCCGACCACTCCGGGAACATGTCGGCGATGACGGCGTTGAGCAGGTCCTCCCGCGACTTGAAGTACTGGTAGACGCTGGGGCGCGCCAGGCCTGTCCGCTTGCCCACCTCGGCCAGGCTCGGCGCCTGCGCCCCGCTCTCCGCGAGGATCTCCCGGGCCGCCGCCAGGATCGCCCGCCGCTGCCGGGCCCGGTGCTCGGCCACCGTGGGCGCCTGGATCTTCGGCACGGGAACCCCCATCGTCACGGCACGGGCATCAGTCGCCCGTCGATCATCTCGTACACCGTCGTGCAGTGGCGCAGCACGTCGTGGTCGTGGGTGACCATGACGGTGGCGACGTCGTTCTCCTTGGTCTCGCGGGCGAGCAGCTCCACCACCTCGTGACTGCGGGCACGGTCGAGGGCGGCGGTCGGCTCGTCCACCAAGAGTAGTCGCGGCCGGTTGACCAGGGCACGGGCGATGCCGACACGTTGCCGTTCGCCACCCGAGAGCTGGTGCGGTCGGCGGTTCGCCTTGTGGGCCATCCCGACCTCGTCGAGCAGGGCCGTCGCCTCGCGCGCCCGGGAGCCGTGACCGCCGAAGCGGGCCGGCAGCCGCAGCTGGTCCACGGCGGTCAACGCGGGAATGAGGTTGCCGGACTGGAACACGAAGCCGACGAACTCCCGGCGCAGCGCGGCCCGCGCCCGTGCGCTCGGCACGGTCATGTCCCGCCCGCCGAGGGTGACCGAACCCGACGTCGGGACGGTCAGCCCGCCGGCCACCGCGAGCAGGCTGGACTTGCCGGCGCCCGAGGGGCCGACGACCGCGACGAACTGCCCGGGGGCAACGGTCAGGTCGACGCCGTCCAAGGCCGGTACGGTGTCGTCGCCATCGCCGAAGCGCAGGGTCACACCGCGCATGACCAGGCCGGTGTCGGTCATCGGTTCGCTCCCAGTGCGGTCAGCGGATCCACTGCGGCGATCCGGACGATGGCCACGGCCGCTCCGAGCAGGCCGAGGACGAGCAGGAGGAGGGCGGCCACCGCGATCGCCGGCGCGCTGAGCGCGAACGGGATGCCGCTGCCGACCAGGCTGCCGGCCGCCGTGCCGACCGCGACGCCCGCGCCGACGGCGAGCAGCAACAACGCGAGGGCCTGGGCCAGCCCGTCGCGCAGCAGGTACGCCGTCGGAGCGCCCATGGCCCGCAGCACGGCGATCTCCGCACGGCGCTGGATGGTCCACACCGTGAAGAAGGCGCCGACCACCAGCGCCGAGATGGCGTAGAGGAACCACTCGATCAGCCGCAGGGTCGACGTCTCGGCGGTGTAGCCGGGCGAGGCGCCGTACGACTGGGTGCGGGACAGGCTCTCGGTGCCGGCGGCCCGGTCACCAGCCGCCAGGTCGACCTCGGCACCGTTGGCGGCCCGCACCGCCACGGCGGTGATCTCCTCGTAGGTGCCGCCCGGTACGGGTTCGCCGGGGCGGACGCCGGCCTTGATCTCCTGCCAGATCCGCAGCGGTAGGTAGGCCACGTCGACGTGACCGAACGTGTGCTGCTCGGCCATGGCGCCCACCACCGTGAGCCGGGTGCCGATCCGGTCGACGGTGACCGTGTCGCCCACCCGCAGCCCGGCCTCGATGGCGGTCCGGCTCACCACGATGCCGTTCGCGGCGTCCAACCGGGCGCCCTCGGCCACGGGCGGGGCGAGGAACGAGTCGGTGGGCACGCCGAACAACGCGAGGTCGATCTCCACGCCCGAGTCGCTGCGGGCGTTGACCAGCGCGTTGCCGAAGGGCGCCGCGTCGGCGACGCGTGGTTGCGCCCGCCACGTGTCCACCGCGGAGACGTCGATGACGCTGCGGGAGAACGCCGAATCGTGCTGCACCCCGTCGGCGAAGGCGAAGGAGGTCGCCGGAATGCGCTGGAGCCCCGACACGCCGTCGTTCACCAGGCCCGTGGAGAGCCCGGACAGCAGCACCACCAGCACCGCGATGAGCGCGACGACGGCCCCCATCAGGCCGAACCGGGCCTTGGCGAACCGCAGTTCGCGTACCGCTAGGAACATGCCCACCACCGGGGGCGCAATTTTACCGACTGCATGTTGGCATCGTACCAACACGCTGTCGGTATCCTTCCCGGCGCCGTCGGTCGGTCGGGGCGGCGTCTGGCTACGCCGATCCGACGAACTGGCTGACGTGGTAGGCGGTGCTGCGGTTGTCGGGCGTCCTGGTCCACTTCGAGACCATGAGGTGCAGGTCGTTGGCGCGTCGGCTGGACCACGGGTGGATGAAGCCGCCGTAGAGGCCCGGTTCCTGCCAGGAGGTGACCTGGATCCGCTCGGCCGTCCAGACCCGGTCCGGCCCGTCCGCCGTGCGCGTGACGATGCACCCGGTGGCGCAGTTCAGGTACGACATCACCCAGGTGCCGTCGGCCAGCCGCCGCACCGAGGGCTCGCCGAAGCGGCCGGTGAGGATGGGCGTGCACGGGCGGCCCCAGCCCCAGTTGCTGCCGTTCCAACCCCAGCCCTCGTACGACTCGGGGGAGAACAGCCGGTCCCAGCGGACCCGGCGCAGCATCATCGGCCCGTGCTGGCGCCCGGCGCGCACCGAGAAGACGTACACCCAGTCCCCGTCGCGCTGCATCGTCCACATCTGGAACGGGTCGGTGTTGGTGCCGTCGTTCCACCACTTCAGCGGCGTACGGATGAAGTCGTTGCCGTTGTCGGTGTAGGCCAGCCCGGCGTAGCGCGAGCGCCAGTGCGGCCCGGCCGGGCCGGCGGAGTTCCAGTTCTCGATGCTCATGTACGACACGAGCTGCCGGCCGGTCTCCGGGAAGGCGATGCCGTCGTTGGGGATGACGGTCACCTCCCACAGCCCGTCGATGCCGACGCCGTGGTGGCCGTTGTGCATCAGCTCCGGGGCCCGGCCGTTGCCCGCCACCCGGGCGGCGCTGTCGAAGACGATCCCGCCGGCGGCGCCCGGGTGCACGGCGGAGCGCAGCAGCACCGGCGAGCGCCAGTCGTTCGGCACCGGCGGACCCTCGGGCCACGGGGTGTCGAACGTGTCGCCGAACAGGTAGCCGATCGAGCCGTTCTCCAGCACGTACGGTATGCCCAGGTCCGTGCCCGCGACGCGCCACCGGTGGTTGGTGTCCAGGTCGGCGCCGGTCAGGCGCTTCTTCCAGGCGGCGGCCCGGGCCGTGCCGGGGGCGAGGACCGGCGCGACGGCCGTGGCCAGGCCGGCCGCGGCGACCGTGCCGAGCAGCGAGCGGCGGGTGATCGTCATGACCGTCCTTGTCGCGAGGGGGGGGCGGAGTGTTGCGGACGTGGGGGAACGGACCGGGCGCGCCGGCCACATCGAACTACCGATGTCGATGTAGGGCTGGAACCTACGGCCAACCGGCCGGCGTGGTCAAGGACCGCCGGTGCGCGCCCCGAGGCCACCTCGCGGACCGCCGACGGGGCCCGGTACCCGGCTCGCCGACGCGCTCACCGCGGCGGGCCGCCCCCGGATCCTCGACGGCGGAAACGCACGTGGCGGATTGGACGGGTGGGCGCGGGCATGACAGGGTGCTGCTGGTGGGCACGGGTGAGGGTGGGCGTCGGTGACCGCTCCGCATACACGCTGGTCCTCAGGTGACCCGCAGGCGGTGCTCGACGGGTTCGAACAGCTGCCCGGATTCGTGTGGATCTTCGAGGGGCCAGAGCTGCGGGTGGTGGCCGCGAACCCGGCGGTGCGCGCCGCCGTCGGCAACCGCAGCGGCCTGATCGGTGAGCCCTTCCGTCGGGCGGTGCCGGAACTCGCCGGCCAGCACATCTTCGAACTGCTCGACCAGGCCCTGCACGGCATCCGCTCGCACGGCTACGAGCAGCGCGTCCTGACCGACCGCAACGGCGACGGCACCCTGACGGAGGCCTTCTACACGTTCGACATGGCGCCGTGGCGCAACCCGGACGGCTCGGTGCGCGGGGTGATCGTGCAGGCCGTCGACGCCACCCCCGTGGTGACCGCCCGGCAGGCCGCCGAGACCGCCGCCGCCACCGCCGAACGGCGCTACCGGCAGGCCGCCGGTCTGGTCCTGGAGCTGCAACGCAGCCTCCTGCCCGACATGCTGCCCGTCCTGCCGCACGTCCAGGTCGCCGCCCACTACCTGGTCGCGAGCAGCGACCTCGTCGCCGGCGGGGACTGGTTCGACGTGGTTCCCCTGCCCGACGGGCGGCTCGCGCTGACCGTCGGCGACGTCGTCGGGCACGGCGCCACGGCCGCGGCGGCCATGGGTCAGCTCCGTACGGTCGCCCGGCAGGCATTGCAGTCGGGCGGCGGCCTGCCGCAGGTGCTGGCGGTCCTGGACGACTTCGCGGCCCGCGCCCTCGCGACCCGGGCGGCCACCACCTGCCTCGCGGTGCTCGACCCGCGCGACGGGGCGCTCGAAGCGGCCAGCCACGGGCACCTGGCGCCGCTGGTGGTCGGCGCCGCCGGCGACAGCCGGTACCTGCCGCTGACGCCGGCGGGGCCACTGGGCACCGGAGCGGGCCCCGCCCCGGTGCACACCTGCCGGCTGCGGGCCGACGACGTCCTGCTGCTCTACACCGACGGCCTGATCGAGCGACCCCGGCAGAGCCTGCACGACGGCGCCCGTACCCTGGCCGACGCCGCCGCGGCAGCCCGGCGGGCGATACTGGACGCGGCCACGACCGTCCCGCAGCGGCTGCCCGACCGGATCTGCACCCTGGTCACGGAACGTCTCGCCCTGGCCGGCGGTGGCTTCGGCGACGACACCACGCTCCTCGCCGTCCACCTCCTGCCGGAGCCCGTCGCACCCCTGCACCTGACGTTGACCGCCGACACGACGGCGCTGCGGCCGATGCGTCAGGTCATGGGCGACTGGCTCGCCCGGATCGGGGCCAGCGGCCCGGACGCGAGCGACCTCGTCCACGCCGCGGGGGAGGCCGTGACCAATGCCGTCGACCACGCCTACCCGGACGGCACGTCGGGGACGTTCACCGTGCACGGCGCCCTGGACGACCAGGGCGTCGTGCACGTCACCTGCACCGACCAGGGACGGTGGCGGCCACCGGCCCGCGACCCGGGCGGTCGCGGCCGTGGGCTGACGATGATCCGTGGCCTCGTCGACCGGGCGGAGGTCAGCCACACCGACGCGGGCACCACCGTCAACATGCACCACCACATCGGCCAGGCCGCCAACGTCACCACCGCCGCCGCCGCCCAGGCGGCCGGCCCCCACAAGCAGGCCACCGTCGCCGAGGAGTTCGCGGCCGCCGTCATCGAGGCACCGGCGGGCCGGACACTGCGGGTGCAGGGGCCGGTGGACCTGGTCACCGGCCCTCGGCTGCGCGCCGCGATCATGCAGGCCAGCCGCGGCGGCAGCCTGCCGCTGACCATCGACCTCACCCCGGTCACCCACCTGAGCAGCACCGGCGTACGGGTGCTGCACGAGGTCGCCCGGATCGTCGCGCACCTGCGCGTCACCGCCACCCCGCAGAGCCCTGCCCACGCCGTGCTGGAACTGACCGGGCTGGGTCACCTCCTGCCGGAGGCCCCCGCGAACGGCAGCGACGACGGGTTCCACCGGTAGCCGGAGCCGAATCGGGAAAGAATCTTCGGGCGGGCTGTCCAATCGGCCGTCCCCCGTCCGTAGTGATGTCGTACGGCGTCGCCCGGTACGGCAGCGGCGACGCGACACTGAGGGGAGTCGGATCATGAAGTACATGTTGCTCATCAACGCGAGTGCGGTCGACGAGGACGGCGGGGCCGCCGGCTGCGACGTCAGCGACTGGATGGCGTACGACAAGCAGGTGCGCGAGGCGGGGATCCTGGTCTCCGGCGAGTCGCTGGCGGACCTGGTCACCGCCACCACCGTGCGGGTCGGCGAGGACGGCAGGCGGACCGTCACGGACGGGCCGTTCGCCGAGACCCGCGAGATCCTCGGCGGCTTCTACGTGATCGACGTGCCGGACCTCGACGTCGCGCTCGACTGGGCGGCGCGCTGCCCCGGCGCGCGCGGGAACGGCGCCGTCGTGGTCCGGCCGGTCGCCGAGTTCGGGGGCTGAGCGCGGTGGGCGGAGCGCCCGCCGACACCGGGGGGACGGACGAGGCGCCGGCGGCGGTCGTGGAGGCCGTGTTCCGTGAGGAACGCGGCCGGCTGCTGGCGGCCCTCGTCCGCCGCTTCGGCGACCTGGACCTGGCCGAGGAGGTCACCTCCGAGGCCGTCGAGGCGGCGCTGACCCGGTGGCCGGTCGACGGCGTTCCGCCCAGGCCCGGCGCCTGGCTGATGACCACCGCGCGCCGCCGGGCGGTCGACCGGCTGCGCCGGGACCAGGCCCTCGCCGCGCGGCTGGCCATCCTCCAGGCGGAGGCGGACCGGGCGGAGCCCGCCCCCGCCCCGATGCCGGGCGGTGAGCTGCCGGACGAGCGGCTGCAGCTCTTCTTCACCTGCGCGCACCCGGCGCTCGCGGCCGAGGACCACGGGGCGCTGACCCTGCGCTACCTGGCGGGCCTGACCACGCCCGAGGTGGCCCGCGCCTTCCTGGTGCCGACGGCGACGATGGCCAAGCGGATCACCCGGGCGAAGAAGAAGATCCACGAGGCCCGGATCCCGTTCCGCGTGCCCGGGGCGCAGGAGTTGCCGCAGCGGCTGCCGGGCGTGCTCCAGGCGGTGTATTCGATCTTCACGGAGGGGTACGCGGCCAGCGAGGGCCCGCGCCTGCAGCGGCTCGACCTCGCCGAGGAGGCCATCCGGCTGGCCCGGATCCTGCGCCGGCTGCTGCCCGCCGGCCGGGAGGTCGCCGGGCTGCTCGCGCTCATGCTGCTGATCCACGCCCGCCGTGACGCCCGCACGGGCCCGGACGACGAGCTGGTGCTGCTCGACGAGCAGGATCGTGGGCGCTGGGACCGCCGCATGATCGCCGAGGGCCTCGACCTGGTGCCCGTCGCGCTGGCCGGCGGCCCGCCCGGCCCGTACGGCGTACAGGCCGCGATCGCCGCCCTGCACGTCGAGGCGGCGGACCTCGCCACCACCGACTGGCCGCAGATCGTCGCGCTCTACGACGTCCTGCTCGCCCTCGCGCCGTCCCCGGTGGTCGCGCTGAACCGGGCGGCGGCGGTGGCGATGCGCGACGGCCCGGAGGCGGGCCTGGCGCTGCTGGACGAGCTGGCCGACGAGCCGCTGCTGCGGGGCCACCACCCCTACCCGGCGGCCCGGGCCGACCTGCTGCACCGCCTGGGCCGGCACGCCGACGCGGCCGAGGCGTACCGGGAGGCGCTCGGCCTGGCCGGCACCGAACCCGAACGGGCCCTGCTGCGCCGCAGGCTGGACGCGGTCGAGCGGCTCCGCGCGCCGGGCACGTGACGGCGTGACCGCCGACAGCGGGGCGGGCGCGTAGTCCCCGCCGCGCTACCGGAGGACGGACAGGCGGGTGGTCACCGGGCGGAGACCGCCAGCACGCCCCGGTCCAGGACGACCTGTCCGGTCCCGTCGGTGGCGCGGAAGACCACGCCGTACGGGCGCCGCCAGGCGTGCACCGTCAGGGTGTCGCCCGGGTGCAGCGGGGCGGCGAAGCGGACGCGGACGTGCCGGACGCGGGTCGGGTCGTCGCCGACGAGGGGCAGCAGGAGCCGCCCGGCGAAGCCGAAGGTGCACAGGCCGTGCAGGATCGGGCGGGGCAGCCCGGCCCGGCCGGCGACGGCCGGATCGGAGTGCAGCGGGTTGCGGTCCCCGCTGAGCCGGTAGAGCAGCGCCTGGTCCGGGCGGACGGTGGCGACGAGCCGGTGCTCGGGCGGGTCGGCCGGCGGCTGCCAGCGGGCGGGCCGGGCGCGACGCCCGCCGAATCCGCCGGCGCCGATGACGAACATGGCCCGGCGTACGGTGCCGACGAGCGTGCCCGCCGGGTCGTGGAGCCGGGAGACGTGCTCGACCAGGGCGCCGCTGCCCTGGTCGTGCAGGGCGGTCACGGCGGCGGTGGCGTGCACCTGCCCGGCCGGTGACAGCGGGCGGAACAGGGTCAGCGCCTCCTCCGCGTGCCGGATCGCGGTGACTTCGCCCAGGGGCGGTGGGTCGGCGGCGAGCACGCTGGCGAAGGTCGGCAGCACCCGCTGCGGGTGTCCGGTGGAGTTCTCGGTGGTGAGGCGGAGTTCCGCCGCCGGGTCGCGTTGTCCCGCGCCGACCCCGAGGGCGTAGAGGATCGTCTCGGTCGGGGTCCACGCCCGCTGCCGCGAGGTGCGCAGTCCGACGAGCGCCGGCGCGACCACCCGACCGCCTCCGGCGGATCCGTGACTACGCAGAGTGGTCGACCCGGTCGCTTCGGCGGTGGGCGGCTGCTGTGTCCGGGCGGCATGGGCCCGTTTGTCCTGCGTGTTCATCGGGCTCCCGGTTTGTGGTCGCGGATTCGACCCGTCAGCTGGCGATGATCGACGGCTACTGTCTGTTGCAGGAAGGTGAGGTCGAATCTCTTGACTGCGCCCACCGTCCGGCAGTAGCGTCCCATATTAAGCAACGGTAACCATAATATGAGCCGCTAGGTATCTGGGGTAGCCATGAGAATGCGAGCATTGCGAGCTGCGGTAGCAGCCCTGCTGGTGACCGCCGCCGTTGCGGCATGCGCGGAGAACCAGACCCCGACCGAGTCCGGTGGCGGCGAGGCGACCCCGTCGGCGGCGGTCAACTTCGGCGTCGGCGTCGACCCGGCGTACTCCCCGATCTACCTCGCCGACCAGGAGAAGCTGTTCCAGGCCAACGGCCTGAACGTCACCGTCACCCAGTTCCAGGAGGGCACCGGTGGCCTCGACGCGATCCTGGCCAAGCAGGGCCAGTTCACGGCCAGCACCGAGTCGAGCCTGCTGAACCGGGCCACCCGGGGTGACATCAAGGGCCTGGCCGTCTTCTCCCAGTCGCCCAGCTTCATCAAGCTCGTGGCGCGCTCCGGCATCGCCGACGTGTCCGGCATCAAGAAGTACGGCGTCGTCCCCGGCACCGTCAACGAGTACGCCACCAACAAGGTCCTCGCGGCGCGCGGCATCAGCCGGGAGTCCGTCGAGTTCGTCAACGCCTCGCCCGCCGAGATGCCGGCCCTGCTGCAGCGCGGCGACGTGGACGGCTACATCATGTGGGAGCCGTGGCCGTCGCGCGGCGTCGCCAACGGCGGCAAGGTCCTGCTGACCAGCGGCGACATCGGCTACGTCTACAACCTGGTGATCGGGGTCGACGGCGCCTGGTACGAGGCCAACAAGGCGACCGCCAAGAAGGTCGTCCAGACCATCGGCCAGGCGTGCGAGCAGCTCACGAAGGACCCGGCCAAGGCGGGCACGGTCACCGAGAAGGCCATCAAGGTGCCGGCGAAGGAGGCCCAGACGCTGCTGGAGGGCGTCCAGTGCCAGGTCCGCGACTTCACCGACGACGACCTCAAGCGCTACGGCGAGATCGCCCAGTTCCAGCAGGACAGCAAGATCGTCAAGCAGAAGGCGGACCCGGCGACCGTCATGGTCAAGGGGGTGGCGTGACAGTCGACGGCACCGCACCCGCCACGACCTTCGCCGGCCGACCCGCCAGCCGCGCCGGCTCCCCGATCCGCATCAGCGACGTCGACATCCGCTTCGGCGAGTTCGTCGCCGTCAGCGGCGCGAGCCTCGACATCGCCGCCGGTGAGCTCGTCTGCCTGCTCGGCCCGAGTGGCTGCGGCAAGTCCACGCTGCTCAACGCGGTCGCCGGCTTCGTCCGGCCGGCGGCCGGCGAGGTGACCTGCGGCGGCGAGCCGGTGACCGGCCCCGACGTGTCGCGGGGCGTGGTCTTCCAGAGCGCCGAGGCGCTGTTCCCCTGGCTGACCGTACGCCAGAACGTCGCCTTCGGGCCGCAGATGCGCGGCGTGCCGAAGGCCCAGCGCGACGCGGTCGTCGAGCGGTACCTGGCGATGGTCGGCCTCGCGCACAGCGCCGAGCGGTTCCCCGAGCAGCTCTCCGGCGGCATGCGCCAGCGGGCCCAGCTCGCCCGGGTCCTGGCCAACGACCCCTCGGTCGTGCTGATGGACGAGCCGTTCGGGGCGCTGGACGCCCAGACCCGGCTCGTGATGCAGGTCGAACTCGACCGGATCTGGCGCGAGACCGGCGCCACGATCATCTTCGTCACCCACGACATCGGCGAGGCGATCCTGCTCGGCGACCGGATCGTCACGATGACCGCGGGACCGTCGGCGGCCATCAAGAAGGACTACCGCTGCGACCTGCCCCGCCCCCGCGACCTGACCGACCCGGCCTGCGCGGCGCTCTTCCGGGAGCTGCGTGAGGACATCGGCGCCGAGGTGGCCCGGACGCTGCGCGCCCAGGGGCTCGACGACGGCCACGACGGGCGGCCCGGCGCGGCCGACGACCGGACGGAGGGGCGATGACAGTCGAGGCACCCACCGTCCCCGACCGCACCAGGGCGTCGGCGACGACCGGCCCCCGTCGCAACCGCTGGCCCCGGCTGACCCGCATCGGGCTGTCGGTCCTGTCGGTGCTGCTCGGCGTGCTGATCTGGGACCTGGTCAGCCGTAACTACACGGCCTTCTTCCTGCCCTCGCCGCGGCTCACGCTGGACGGCGCGGTCGAACTCGTCCGCGACGGGACCCTGTGGGACTCGGTCAGCGCGTCCTCGACCCGCATCCTCACCGGCTGGCTGCTCGGTGTGCTCGTCGGCGTGCCGATGGGTCTGCTGATGGGCTGCATCCCCTGGCTGCGGCTGATGCTCGACCCGTACATCCAGTTCTTCCGCTTCGTGCCGCCGATCGCCTTCGTCACCCTGGCCATCATCTGGCTCGGCCCGGGGGAGGCGTCGAAGGTGGCGCTGATCTTCTACACCACCGTCTTCATCGTCGCCCTCAACACCCTGGCCGGGGTGCTGTCGGTCAACGAGATCCGGATGCGGGCGGCCCGCGCGCTCGGCGCCGGCCCCGTACGCAGCCTCGTCTCGGTCGTGCTGCCGTCGACGGTGCCGCACGTGGTCACCGGGGCCCGGCTGGCGATGGGCAACTCGTTCCTGACGATCGTCTCCGCCGAGATCGTCGCCGCCCAGAGCGGCCTGGGATCGCTGATCTGGACGGCGCGGAACTACGCCAAGACGGAGTGGGTCTTCGTGGGCATCATCGCCCTGGGCCTGCTCGGCTACCTCTTCGACTGGATCCTGCGTCTGGTCACGGGACGGACCCTGCGCCGCTACGGCGTCAACTTCTAGCGGCCCGACCCGTCGCCGACGCCATCCACCCCCTATCCGAAAGGCTCGCCATGCTCTGCATCGGCGTCGACATCGGTGGCACCTTCACCGACGTCATCGTCTACGAGCCGGCCACCGCCCGGCTCGCCGAGGCCAAGACCCTCTCCACCCCGCACGATCCGGCGGCGGCGATCTTCGAGGGCCTCGCCAAGCTCGGTGTCAGCCTGGACACGGTCGACCGCTTCGTGCACGGCACCACCCGGGTGACAAACGCGCTGCTCGAAGGCTCCGGCGAGCCGGTGTCGGTGCTGGCCACCGAGGGCTTCCGGGACGTGCTGGAGATGGGCCTCGGGCACCGGCCCCGCCTCTACAGCGTCAAGGAGAGCGGCCGGCCGCCGCTCGTCGCGCGCCGGCACCGGCACGTGCTGCGCGAACGCATCGGCGCCGACGGCAGCGTGGTCCGGCCGCTGGACACCGAGGAGCTGGACGAGGCCCTCGACCGGGTGGCCGCCGCCGGTCCCCGGGCGGTGGCGGTCTGCCTGCTGCACTCGTACCGCAATCCCGCCCACGAGCGGGCCGCGGCGCGGCGGCTGGCGGAGCGGTACCCCGACCTGGTCTGCACCGTCTCCTCCGACGTGGTGCCGGAGCAGGGCGAGTACGAACGGTTCGCCACCACCGTGCTCAACGCCAGCGTGCGGGCGACCGTCGCCGACTACCTGCGCGGACTCGGCGGCGCCCTCGCCGACGGCGGCTACGCCCACCCGCTGTCGATCATGACGAGCAGCGGCGGTGTCGTCTCCACCGAGGAGGCCGGGCGGCTGCCGATCAACCTCGCCCTCTCGGGGCCCGCCGGCGGGGTCGCCGCCACGGTGCACCTCGCCTCGCTCGCCGGCTATCCCAACGTCATCACCTGCGACATCGGCGGCACCAGCACGGACGTCTGCCTGATCAAGAACGGCGCGCCGTTGATGACCAACGACGGGAAGATCGCCGGCTACCCGAACCGCACCTTCCAGGTCGAGATCAACACGATCGGCGCCGGCGGCGGCTCGATCGCCTGGCGCGACCGGGGCGGGGAACTGCGCGTCGGGCCGCGCAGCGCCGGCTCGACCCCCGGCCCGGCCGCGTACGGTCGGGGCGGCACCGAGCCGACCACGACCGACGCGCACCTGCTCGTCGGCCACCTCGACCCGCAGGAGAGCCTGGGCGGGGAGGTGCCGCTCGACCCCGACGCGGCCCGCACCGCCCTGGCCGGGCTGGCCGGCACGTTCGGTCTCGACGAGCTGGACCTGGCGCACGGCATCCTCACCCTCGCCACGGTCAAGATGACAAGCGCGATCAAGGAGATCTCCGTCGCCTGCGGGCACGACCCGCGCGACTTCGTGCTGATGCCCTTCGGCGGCGCCGGCCCGATGCACGCCACCGACCTCGCCGACGAACTGGGCATCCGTCGGGTCCTGGTTCCGCCGGTGCCGGGCAACTTCTCCGCGCTCGGCTTCGTCACCGCCCAGGCCCGCCACGACTACGTCCGTACCGTGCTGGTGCCGGCCGACGACGACGGCCTGGCGGCCGTCCGGGCGGCCCTGGCCGACCTGCGCGACGACGCCCTGGCCCAGCTCAAGGCCGAGGACGACGTGGAGCCCGACCAGGTCAGCTTCGGCCTGTCGGTCGGCATGCGGTTCCGGGGCCAGAGCTTCGACCTCGCCGTCGCCCTGCCCGAGCTGCCGGCCACCGCCGACGAGCTGGTGGCGGCCTTCCACGCCGCCTACGCCGAGCGGTACGCCTACACCCGCTCCGACCACCCCGCCGAGATCGTCAACTGCCGGCTCACCGCGTTCGGGCCCCGCCCGGCCGTCCGCTTCGCCGCCCCGACCGGCGGCCCGGCGCAGCCCGGCAGGACCCGTCTCTACCGCCCGGGCGGCTGGGTCGAGGCGACCGTGTGGCGGCGCGCCGACCTGGGGCCGGGCTGTGCCGTGGTTGGTCCCGCCGTCGTACGCGAGAACGGCAGCACCACCGTCGTCGGCGGCGGATGGGCCGCCACGGTCGACGACCACGGAAACCTGCTGCTGACCAAGGAGTGATCCGTGATCCCGCCAGCCCTCGACCTCACCGTGCTGGAGCGCGCCGCGCGGCAGCCGGACCGCGCCCTGTACGTCTTCGACGATCCGGCCCGGCCGGTGACCACGGGGGAGTTCGCCGACCTCGCCGGCCGGGCCGCCGCCGTCCTGGCGGCCCAGGGCGTCGGCCGCGGCGACCGGATCGCGGTCTGGGCCGAGAACGGGCTGGCCTGGCTGGTGCTGCTGGCCGCCGCAGCCTGGCGGGGCGCCGCCCTGACCACCCTGCACCCCGGCCTCACCGGGCCCGAGCTGACCTCGGCGCTGGCCCGCAGCCGGCCCCGGCGCCTCTACGCCGCCGAGCGGGTCCGCGACCGGCACGGCCCGTCCACCGTCACGCGGGTCCTGGCGGCGCTGCCGCCCGGCGAGCGCCCGGACGGCTGGCACGTCCTCGACGCGGACCTGGGATCCGGGGCTCTGTCGGGGCTGCCCGGCTGGGACGGCCCGGTTCCCGCACCCGTGGGTGATCCCGACGCCGCCTGCAACATCCAGTTCACCTCGGGCTCCACCGGCCCCGCCAAGATGGTGTCGCTGAGCGCCGGCAACCTGCTGGCCAACGCGGCCTGGACGGCCGAGGCGGCCCGGCTGCGCGCCGACGACCGGATCGCCTCACCGCTGCCCCTGGCCCACGCGGCGGGGCTCGGCAGCGGGGCGATGCTGGCGCTGGTGACGGGCGCGCTGTGGGTCTCCGCCCGCCGGTTCCGCACCGAGCCGGTCCTCGACCAGATCCAGCGGCACGCGTGCACGGTGGTGCAGGCCGTGCCCACCATGGCGTCGATGCTCGCCGACCGCGTCGAGCGGGACCCCGGACGCTGGGACCTGTCGTCGCTGCGGGTCGGCTTCCTCGGCGGCGCCACGTGCACCCCGGCGCTGCTCACCCGCACCCGCCGGGTGCTCGGCCTGGACCGGGTGGCGGTCGTCTACGGCCAGACCGAGGCCGGTCCGACGATCAGCCTGGACCCCGGCGACGGGACCTGCGGCGCGCCCGGTGACACCGTCGGCCGCGTCCTGCCGGCCCTTCAGGCCACCGTGGTCGACCCCGTCACCCGCGCCCCGCTGCCCGCCGGGCAGGTCGGGGAGCTGCTGGTACGCGGCAGCTCGGTCACCCGCGGCTACGCCGACGACCCGTTCACCACCGCCGCCACGATCACCAGCGACGGCTGGCTGCGCACCGGCGACCTGGGCGCGCTCACCGAAGAACGGGTCCTCACCCTGGCCGGTCGGATCAAGGAACTGATCATCCGCGGCGGCGAGAACGTCCACCCCGCCGAGGTCGAGGCGGTGCTCGCCGACGACCCGGCCGTGGCCCGGGTGTGCGTCCTCGGCGTGCCGTCGGCCCGCTGGGGGGAGGAGGTCGCGGCCCTGGTCGTGACCGTCCCCGGTGGGCACTGCGACGTCGACCGGCTCACCCGCACCGCCACCGAACGGCTGGCCCGGCACAAGGTGCCGACCCTGATCCGTACCGTCGCCGACCTGCCGCTGCTGCCGTCCGGGAAGGTCGACCGGCGGGCCGCCCGGGAACTGCTCGTCGCGGAGGGGAAACGCTGATGCAGCTCGGATCGTGCTTCCTGGACTCGCTGACCGTCACCAGCTTCTTCGGCAACGCCGAGATGCGCGGGGTCTTCAACGACCGGCAGCTCATGCAGTCCTGGCTCGACGTGGAGGCCGCCCTCGCCCGGGGCCAGGCGAAGCTGGGCATCATCCCGTCCGCCGCCGCGCAGGCGATCACCGAGGCGGCCCGCGTCGAGCGGCTCGACACGGCGGTGCTCGCCGCCGACGCCGCCGACACCGTGCACCCGCTGGTGCCGCTGGTGCGCGCGCTCACCGCCGCCTGCCCCGGCGACGCGGGTCGCTACGTCCACCTCGGCGCCACCACCCAGGACGTGATGGACACCGGCTTCGTCCTGCGGGCCCGCGACGGCCTGGACATCGTGCAGCGGCAGGTCGACGAGCTGGTCCGCGCGCTGCGGCGGCTCGCGCTGCGCCACCGCGCCACCCCGATGGCCGCCCGCACCCACGGGCAGCAGGCGTTGCCGACGACGTTCGGCCTGCGCTGCGCGGTGTGGCAGGACGAGCTGCAACGCCACCGCGTCCGGCTGCGGCAACTGCGCCAGCGGCTGCTGGTGACCAGCATGGGCGGCGCGGCCGGCACGATGGCCGGCTACGGCGCGCAGGCGTTCGCGCTGGAGCAGGCGGTCGCCGCCGACCTGGGGCTCGGCGTCGCCGACACCCCCTGGCACGCCACCCAGGACCGCTTCGCCGAGTGCCTGATGGTCTTCGGTCTCGTCGCGGCCAGCGCCGAGAAGCTGGCCCGGGAGGTCTACTTCCTCGGCCGCACCGAGGTCGGCGAGGCGTACGAGTCGCAGCGCGCCACGCAGGTCGGCAGCAGCACGATGCCCCACAAGCGCAACCCGATCCGCTGCGAGGCGGTGATCGCCGCCGCCGGCACCCTGCGGGCCCAGGTGCCCCTGGCGTTGCAGACCATGGTCGCCCAGGACGACCGGGACATGGGCGTCGGGATGACGCTGTGGAAGCTGCTGCCGGAGTGCTTCATCCTGCTCGGCGGCGCGATGCAGCGCCTGGTCGACGTCTTCGGTGACCTCGGCGTCAACCCCGACCGGATGCGCGCCAACCTCGACCTCACCGGCGGGCTCGTGCTCTCCGAGGCGGTGATGCTGCGCCTGGCCGGTCCGCTCGGCCGGGAGCAGGCCCACCACCTGGTCATGCGGATCGTCCGCGACAGCCTCGATGCGGGCCGCCCGTTCGCGGAGACGCTGCGCGCCGACCCGCAGGTGACCGCCGCCCTGCCCGCGGCGGAACTCGCCGGCCTGCTGGACCCGCTGTCGTACGTCGGCCACGCCGCCGCGCTGGTCGACCGCGCCCTACTGAACTCGGAGTCGCCATGACCGCCGCACACCGTGCCGACGAGTCCGTGCTGCTGCACCGCGACGGCCGGCTGGCCCGGGTGACGCTGAACCGGCCCGCCCGGCGCAACAGCTTCGACCTGGCGATGCTCGCCCGCTTCGAGGACGTGCTGCACGAGCTGTCCCGCGACGAGGGGACCGAGGTGGTCGTGCTCACCGGCGCCGGCACCGCGTTCTGCGCCGGCACCGACCTGCACGAGCTGGCCACCCTCGACGCCCGGGCCACGATGTCCGTCCAGCGCCGCACCGCCGAGCTGGTCGAACGCTGGTACCGGCTGGAGCAGACCACCGTCGCGGCGTTCAACGGCCCGGCCATCGGCTCCGGCGCGGTGCTCGGCCTCGCCAGCGACCTGCGGGTGGCCGCCGACACCTGCTTCGCGACCTTCCCCGAGGTGGGCTTCGGCATCCCGCTGACCTGGAGCGGCATGGCGATCCTCGCCGACCTCGTCGGTGCCGACCTGGCCAAGCGCTGGCTGCTGCTCGGCGACCGGATCCCCGCCGACGAGCTGCGCGACCTGCGCCTGGTGACCGAGGTGGTGCAGCCGGAGCGGCTCGCCGACGCCGCGACCGGGATCGCCGAGCGGCTGCTCGCCACCTCCGCGGTCGGCCGGTCGATGACCAAGCGGGCCGCCCGCCTGGCCGGGCCCCGCTTCGAGGCAGCCGCCAACGACTCCTACCTCGGCGCGCTGAGCGTGGCGCTGCGGCCCGCCGGCGACTACCTCGCCCGGGACCCCCGGTGAGGGCCGGCGAGGCGATCGCCGACGCCATCGTGGCGCACGGGGTCGACACGATCTTCGGGCTGCTCGGCGACGCCAACATGTTCCTGGTCGCGGACCTGGTGCAGCGCCACGGCGTCCGGTTCGTGGCCGCCCGCAACGAGAACGCCGCGGTGATGATGGCCGACGGCTGGGCCCGCGCCACCGGGCGGTGCGGGGTCGTCACCGTGACCCAGGGCCCCGGCCTGGCGGTCGCCGGCGCCGCGCTGACCATCGCCCGGCAGGCCGGCACGCCGCTGGTCCTGATCGCCGGCGACACCCCGCCCGGCGACCCGCTGCACGTGCAGAGCTTCCCGCAGCAGCCGTTCGCGCTGGCCACCGCAGGAGCGTTCGTGCCCGTGACGGCGCCGGCCACCGCCGCCCGCGACGTCGGCCTGGCGTTCCGGGCCGCCGCCGAAGGCCCCGGCCCGGTGGTCCTCGACGTGCCCATCGACCTCCAGGACGAGCCGGTGCCGGCCGGTGCCGCGCCCGCGCCGGCCGTCGCCGCGCACCGGGCCGCCGCGCCGGCACCGACCGACGAGGCCGTCGCCGAACTGGTCGGCCGGCTGGCCGCCGCCCACCGCCCGGTGCTGCTGGCCGGGCGGGGCGCCGAGGCGGCGGCCGACGACGTACGCCGGCTCGCCGACCGCTGCGGCGCGGTGCTCGCCACCACCGTGCTGGCCGCCGGGCTCTTCGCCGGTCACCCGTACCACCTGGGGGTGGCCGGGGGACTGGCCCGCCCGCTGACCCGGCGGGTGCTGGCCGACGCGGACCTGGTGGTCACCTTCGGCGCCGGACTCAACCGGTGGACGGCCGACCACGGCGCGCTCTTCCCCGCGGCGCGGGTGGTTGCCGTCGACGCCGACGCGCGGGCGCTGGGGGCGCGCTGGCCCGTCGACCTGGGGATCGTCGGGGACGCGGCGGTCACCGCGCGGGCCGTGACGGCCCGGCTCGACCCGCGCGAGCGCCCGGAGTGGCGCAGCCCCGCCCTGGCCGCGCAGATCGCCGCGGCCGACCCGTTCGACGGCATCGAGTTCGTCGAGGGGGCGGCGGGCATCGACCCCCGGGCGTTCATCCGGATCTGCGCCCGCCGGCTCCCGGCCCGGCGCACCACCGTGGTCGGGGTGGGGCAGTTCGGCGGCTGGCCGAACCTGCTGCTCGACTCGTCGGCCATGGACCGCGCGTTCATCGCGCCCTGGGAGTTCGGCAGCATCGGCGTCGGCCTGCCGTACGCCGTCGGTGCCGGGGTGGGCCGCCCGGACCGGCCGGTGGTCGCCTTCGAGGGCGACGGCAGCCTGCTCACCGGCCTCGGGGAGCTGGACACGCTGGCCCGGGTCGGTGCGCCCGTGCTGCTGGTGGTCCTCGACGACGGCGGCTACGGCGCGGAGGTGCGCAAGTTCGGCCCGCGCGGCGTCGACCCGGCGTTGGCCCGGTTCCCGGCCCGGGACCTGGCCGCCGTGGCGCGGTCCCTGGGCGTACCGGCCTGGACGGTCACCGACCAGGCCGGCGCGGAGGCGGCGTTCGACGAGGTGCTGCCGGTGACCGGGCCCAGGGTGCTGCACGTGCGGGTCCTGCCCGAGGTCACCCAGGAGCGGTTCTGACGGTGCGGTCAGTCGCCCCACCGGTCGCCGAAGCCGTGGCCGAGCTGCCGGGACAGCTCGGCGGCGGTACGGCAGGCGGCGTCGGCCAGCTCCCGGGTTCGGGTGTCGTCCAGGCGGAAGATCGGCCCGGAGATGCTGATCGCGGCGGTGACCCGGTCGTGCCGGTCGCGTACGGGGGCGGCCACCACCCGCAGCCCGTGCTCGCTCTCCTGGTCGTTCAGGGCCCAGCCCTGCTGTCGCACGGTGGCCATGTGCGCCACGAAGGTGTCCAGGTCGGTGATGGTGTTGCTGGTCAGCGCCCTGAGCGGCACGGTGGCGAGCAGGGCGCGCAGGGCGTCGTCGTCGTGGTCGACGAGCAGCGCCTTGCCGGCCGCGCTGCACCACAGCGGGATGCGCCGGCCGAGGCGGCTGACGAGCTGCACGTTGCGGGTGCCCTGCACGACGTAGAGCGAGAGGGCGTCGGAGCCCTCCAGGACGGCGAGGTTGACGCTCTCGCCCTCGTGCTCGGCGAGCTGGTGCAGCAGGGGCCGGGCCAGCGCGTGCAGGTCGATGCCGGCGAGGAAGCGGGCGCCCAGCTCGAAGACGGCGACGCCGAGGCGGTAGGTGCCGTTCTCCTCGTTGCGTTGCAGGAAGCCGGCGTCGGCCAGCGCGCGGAACAGCCGGCTGGCCGTGGACTTGTGCAGGCCCAGTTCGCGGCTGACGTCGCTGACCTTGCGCTCGACGGCGTCGCCCCGGAAGGCCAGCAGGACGCCCAGGGCGCGGTCCAGCGCCTGGGTGCCCGACTCGCGTGGGGCGGCGCCCTCGTCGGGCGTCGGGTCAGTGGCGTACGACATCTTGCTTCCCTGCCTTTCCGGCTGCTAGGTTTCATAATATAACTCTAGGACCACATGATGGTCCACTCTACGGTGGTTCAACCCACGGTGGTCCACTCGCCCTGACCAGTCCAGGTCCACTCCGGCGGCAGATACGGACCGACACCGGAAATCAGTGAGGCATCCGCATGACTGTGAATCCGATCGACCTGGAAGTCGTCACCGAAAGTCTCATCTCGATCGTCCGCGAGATGCGACAGACGATCTTCCGTACCGCGCACTCGCCGGTGATCGCCGACGCCCAGGACTTCTCCTGCGCCCTCTTCGACCCCTCGGGGCAGATGGTCGCCCAGGGCCGGGACATGCCGGGACACGTCATCGCCATGCCCGCCTCGGTGGCCGAGATCTTCGCCGACTTCGCCGCCGAGATGCGCCCCGGGGACCTCTACATCGTCAACGACCCGTACCGGGGCGGCAGCCACCTCAACGACGTCACCCTGATCAGCCCGGTCTTCGTCGACGGGCAGCTGTTCCTCTTCCCCTGCGTCCGGATGCACTGGGCCGACATCGGCGGCATGACCCCCGGCAGCGTCTCCGGCCAGGCCACCGAGATCCTCCAGGAAGGGCTGCGGATCCCGCCGATCAAGCTGATCGAGGCCGGCCGCCCCAACCGGGCCGCCTTCGACATCCTCTTTGCCAACGTCCGGATGGCCGAGGAACGCCGCGGCGACCTCGAATCCAGCATCGCCGCCTGCCACACCGCGCAGCGACGGCTGAAGGAACTCGTCGACCGCTGGGGCACCGGACTGATCCTCGACTGCGTCGCGGCCAACATGGACCGCACCGAGCAGCGGCTGCGCGACATGATCCGGTCGCTGCCCGACGGCACCTACCGCTACGAGGACTACCTCGACCTCTACACCGACGGCGACTACGACGCCGCGATCGTCCGCTGCCGGCTGACCGTCGACGGCGACGAGATCGAAGCCGACTTCCGGGGCTCCTCCACCCAGGTCGCCGCCGTGGTCAACTCGTCGCGGGCGATGACCGTCGCCGGGGTGTTCATCGCCGTCAAGTCCGCCCTCGACCCCGGCGGGCTGGTCAACCACGGCGCGTTCCGGCCCCTGCGGGTGCGCACCGAGCCCGGCACGGTGGTCCACGTCAGCTACCCCGCCCCGGCCAACGCCCACAGCGAGGTCCGCAAGCGGGTCATCTCCGCGGTGATGGCCGCGTTGAGCCAGGTGGCACCCGACCTCATCGCCGCCGACCAGTTCGGCACCACCTTCCAGAACCTCATCGGCGGCGTGGACGAGCACACCGGCCAGCCCTACCTCTACTACGACTACCCGGCCGGCGGCAACGGCGGATTCCTCGAATCAGACGGCCCCAGCGCGATGAACCCGGTCGACCTCGGCGACATCTCCACCATCCAGTCCGTCGAGCGGCTGGAGACCGAGATCCCGATCCTGGTCGAGGCCTGCGAGCTGCGCGCCGGCTCCTGCGGAGACGGTACGCACCGCGGCGGCCTGGGCAGCCGGCGGGAGACCCGGCTGCTGGCCAGCGGCGGGGCGTACTCGGTGCAGACCGACCGCACCACCGTCCCCCCGTACGGGCTGCGGCACGGCGGCCCGGGCGCGCCGACGGTCACCCACCTGCGCCGCGCCGACGGCCGACGGGTCGACTTCGACACCCCCGGCAAGATCGCCGGCTTCCCCATGCGGGCCGGGGACGTGCTGGTCATGGAGTCCGCCGGCGGCGGCGGCTGGGGCGACCCGCTGGACCGCGCGCCCGACGCCGTCGCCGAGGACGTCCGGCAGGACTACCTGACCGGCGAGGAGGCCCGCCAGCGCTACGGCGTCGTCCTCGACGGCGCCGGCGAGGCCGACCGCGCGGCCACCGCCGAGGAGCGGCAGCGGCTGCGCGACGAGCGGAGCTGGCTGCGCCTCACCACCACCGACCGGCCCGCCTACACCGGCCGACGCGGCCAGCGCCGGCTGGCCTACGTCGCGCCCGGAAGCGGCCTCGCCGAGGAGAGCCTCGTCGAACTGCACGGCGTACACCCGGCACCACTGCGGGCCTGGCTGCGGCACGACGCCGCGCTCGCCGCCGACGAGATAGCCCTCGACGACGACGGGATGCAGATCCTCGGCGGCACCACCGAGCACCGCGCGTACGTGCGCGTCCTCACCGGGGAGGGGCGGCCATGAGCAGGGTCTTCCGGGTGCCGGTGGCGACCACCAGGCCCCGCACCGGTGGCGGCGCCGGCAACGCCCCGGCCCCGCAGGCCGCCCCGGCCCGCGCCGGCATCGTCGCCGGCTGCCTCAGCCCACACCCGCCCCACCTGATCTACGCGGAGAACCCGCCGCAGAACGAGCCCCGCTCCACCGGCGGCTGGGAGACGCTGCGCTGGGCCTACGAGCGGCTGCGCAAGCGCATCCAGGAGGTGCACCGGCCCGACGTGCTGATCGTGCACGCCCCGCACTGGATCACGATGGTCGGCCACCACGTCAACTGCGCGCCCAACCCGCGCGGCATCTCCGTCGAGCCGATCTTCCCGCACCTCTTCCGCTACCGGTACGACTTCCACACCGACGTCGAACTCGGCGAGGCCATCGTCGAGGAGGCCAGCGGCCTCGGCCTGGTCACCCGCGCGATGCGCGACCCACGGGTACGCGTCGACTACGCCACCATCGGCGCCCTGCACCTGGCCAACCCCGCCTGGGACATCCCCGTGGTCTCCCTGTCGGCGAACAACAACCCGTACTTCTACTCCGACGCGGCGCTGGAGGAGATGGAGGTGCTCGGCGAGGCCACCCGCCGCGCCGTCGAGGCCACCGGCCGCCGCGCCGTGCTGCTCGCCTCCAACTCCCTGTCGCACCTGCACTGGCACGAGGAGCCGGCACTGCCGGAGGACATGGAACGCGAACACCCGTACAACAACCACCAGTACCGGTGGGACATGAAGCTGCTCGAAGCGATCCGCCGGGGACCGACCGCCCCGCTGCGGGAACTCATCACCGAACACATCGAGGCGACCGCGTCGGAGACGAAGGCCGGCAGCCTCACCTGGCTGCTCGCCGCGATGGGCTGGCCCAAGGTCGCCGGAGACGTGCTCGGCTACGGCACGATCATCGGCACCGGAAACGCCGTCGTCGAGTGGCTGCCCGAGGGGAGCCCCCATGGCTGACCGGACCGGAATCGTCGCCGGAGCGCTCGTGCCCGGCATGCCCCACCTGCTCGCGAAGGAACCCGCACCGAGCTGGGCGGCACTGGCCTCGGCCGCCCGCGACGTGGGCGAACGCCTGCGCCGGCTGGAGCCCGACGTCGTCCTGCTGCTGTCCACCCAGTGGTTCACCGTCCTCGGCCACCAGTTCCAGTGCGACCCCAACCCGCGCGGCGAACACGTCGACGAGAACTGGTACGCCTACGACTACGGCCTGCTCCGCTACGACCTGCGCTTCGACGTGGAGTTCAGCGAGCGGTGGGCCGACCGGGTGCAGGCCGACGGCAAGCAGGCGCGCCGCACCCGCTACGAGGGCTTCCCGATCGACGCCGGGACCATCGTCACCTCCGCGCTGCTCGACCCGGAGCGCAAGCTGCGCTGGGCGCAGGTCTCCTGCAACCTGTACGCCGACGCCGACACCCTCGCCGACGTCGGCCGGGCCGGTGCCGCCGCCGCCCGCGACGCCGGAGTACGCGCCGCCGTCGTCGTGGTGAGCGGCCTGTCCTCCGGACTCATCCAGCAGTGGATCGAGCCGGGTCAGGACCACATCGGCACACCCGCGCACGACCAGTGGAACACCCGCGTACTCGACCTGCTCACCGCCGGCAAGGTCGACGAGGCGCTCGCGATCCGCGAGGACTACGCCCGGCAGGCCCAGGCGGACAGCCAGTTCCGGGCCCTCGCCTTCGCCGCCGGAACCGGCGCCGCCAGCGGCCCGGCACAGCTGCACTCGTACGGCCCGATCTGGGGCACCGGCGCCGCCGTCCTGTCCTGGAACCTGCCCGAGCGTCCCTGACCGAAGCCGACCCGCAACCAGAGCAAGGAGCAGACATGCGAAACGTGGCCGTGGGCTTCGTCGAAGCCGAGGGTTTCACCCCCATCTTCGACGCCGTCGACGCGATGGTGAAGGCCACCGAGGTCGAGGTGACGAAGGTCGTACGCCTCGGCGGCGGCATCGTCGCGGTCGCCGTGCGCGGCGACCTCGCCACCGTCGAGGAGGCGGTGGACATCGGCGAGGAGACCGCCCGGGCGCGCAGCCGCTCGGTGCGCTCGATCGTCTTCGCCAGCCCCTGCGACGCGGTGAGCGCGTTGGCCGCCGAGCCTGACCTCGTCGGCAACTGACAACCGGGTAAGGAGAATCAGCCATGTCCTCCGACATCGCGATCGGAATCGTCGAGACACGCGGCCTGGTGGCCCTCTCGGCGGGAATCGAAGCCATGATCAAGACCGCCGACGTCCGGTGCGCGGCCGTGGAACGGGTCACCAGCGGCTACCTCGCGGTCGCCGTCCGGGGCACCCTCGCCGCCGTACGCCAGGCAGTCTCCGCCGGCGAGGCCGCCATCCGCGCCCACGGCGAGCTGCGCAGCTCCCAGGTCTACCCGAAGCCCCACCCGACCACGGCGGCCCTGCTGGACGCGCCCGAACCGGCCCGCATCCGCGAGGTCATCGCCGGCCTACGGGGAGAAACCGATGGTGCTCGGTGACGTCGTCGGCAAGGTGTGGGCCGACCGCATCCTGCCGGCGTTGCAGGGCAGGCGGCTCGTCCTGGTCCGCCCGCACGGCGACGGGCCCGACCTCGTCGCCGTCGACCCCCTGAACGTCGGCGTCGGCACCACCGTCCTGGTAGTCACCGACGAGGCCGCGGCCGCCGTGACCGGCCAACCCACCGTGGACGCCGCCGTGGTCGCGCTCGTCGCCGACCTCGGCAGCGAGCGGACCGAACCCAGCACCTGAACCGGAAGGGACACCTGACGATGGCCGAGTCATCCTGGCCGGTGAGTCTGCGCGACGGCCACCCGGGCGCCGACCCGCCGACCCTGCGTAACTTCGTGGGCGGTGAGTTCGTCGAGGGCGGGCGGCGGTTCGTCAAGCGCAGTCCGGTGACGGGTGAGCCGGTGTTCGAGGTGGTTGAGGCGGACCGGGCGTGTGTGGACGATGCGGTCGCCGCCGCGCGGGGGGCGTTGCGGGGGCCGTGGGGTCGGATGGGGGAGCGGGAGCGCGCGGAGGTGTTGCGTCGGGTCGCCGTCGAGTTGGAGCGTCGTTTCGACGACCTGGTGACCGCCGAGGTCGCCGACACCGGCAAGTCGATTTCGCAGGCGCGCACGTTGGACATTCCGCGTGGTGCGGCGAATTTCCGTGCGTTCGCGGAGATCGTGGCGACGGCGCCGACGGAGTCCTTCACCACGGTCACCCCGACCGGTGGCCGGGCGTTGAATTATGCGGTCCGCAAGCCGGTGGGTGTGGTGGCGGTGATCGTGCCGTGGAACCTGCCGCTGCTGCTGCTCACCTGGAAGGTCGCTCCGGCGCTTGCCTGCGGTAATGCGGTGATCGTGAAGCCGAGTGAGGAGACGCCGGCGTCGGCGACGTTGTTGGCGGAGGTGATGGCGGCGGCGGGTGTGCCGGAGGGTGTGTTCAATCTGGTGCATGGCTTCGGTCCGGATTCGGCGGGTGAGTTCCTGACCCGTCATCCGGACGTCGATGCGATCACGTTCACCGGCGAGTCGTCGACCGGCAGCGCCATCATGCGGGCGGCGGCCGAAGGTGTTAAGGCGGTCTCCTTCGAGTTGGGTGGCAAGAACGCCGGTCTGGTCTTCGCCGACGCCGACCTGGACGCGGCGGTGGCCGGTTCGGTGCGGTCGAGTTTCACCAATGGTGGTCAGGTGTGTCTGTGCACGGAGCGGGTCTATGTGCAGCGGCCGGTGTTCGAGGAGTTCACGGCCCGGCTCGCGCAGCGGGCTGGTGAGCTGTCGTTCGGATGGCCCGCCGACGAGGCCACGGTGAACATGCCGCTGATCTCGCATCAGCACCGCGACAAGGTGTTGGGCTATTACGACCTGGCTCGTGGTGAGGGTGCGCAGGTGCTGACCGGGGGCGGCGTGCCGGCCTTCGGTGATGCGCGTGATGGTGGTGCGTATGTGCAGCCGACGGTGTTGACGGGATTGGGCCCGCGGGCGCGGACCAATCGCGAGGAGATCTTCGGGCCGGTGGTGCATGTGGCGCCGTTCGACGATGAGGATGAGGCGTTCGCGTTGGCGAACGGCACGGAGTACGGGCTGGCGGCGGCGGTGTGGACGCGGGACGTGGGTCGGGCGCACCGGGCCGGTATGCGGTTGGACGCGGGGATCGTGTGGGTGAACACGTGGTTCCTGCGGGATCTGCGGACGCCGTTCGGTGGGGTGAAGGCGTCCGGGATCGGGCGCGAGGGTGGCGTGCACTCCCTCGATTTCTACTCCGAGTTGACCAACGTCTGCGTGGACCTGACATGACCGGACGCGGCGAGTGCATCGGTGACGCGGGTGCGGTGAACGCGGCGAGCACATCGTGTGTCGGGCGCACCGGGCCGGTATGCGCTTGGACGCCGGCCTCAGTGTCGCGGGGTGTCCGTCCGGCTTCCGGTCGACCCGCGGCTGTCGGTAGCGGCTCCGAGTGGAGTGGGGAGCTGACATGAGCGTTGATTACGAGGCGGCGGCGCGGGAGCTGGTCGACGCGCGGGACGACGGTAAGCCGTGTGCGCCGCTGCGGGGGCGGTTGCTGCCGGAGGGCGACGTTACGTCGGCGTACCTCGTGCAGCAGCTTCAGGTGCGGCAGTGGTTGCAGCGCGGCCACCGGCGGGTCGGGGCGAAGGTCGGGTTGACGTCGCGGGCGGTGCAGGAGTCCTTCGGTGTGTTCCAGCCGGACTTCGGGGTGCTGACCGACGACATGGCGGTGGCCGACGGGGCCGAGGTGCCCATGGGCCGGCTGTTGCAGCCCCGGGTGGAGGCGGAGGTCGCGTTCGTGCTGGGCGCGGACCTGCCCGACGAGCGGATCACCGGCGCGGATGTGATCCGGGCGGTGGATCACGTGTTGCCGGCGATCGAGATCGTGGATTCGCGGGTGGCGGGGTGGGACATTTCGATCGTGGACACGGTGGCGGACAACGCCTCCAGCGGCCTGTTCGTGCTGGGCACGACGCCGCGCCGGCTGGCGGATGTGGATCTGCGGCTGTGCGGCATGGTCCTCGAGCAGGCGGGTGAGCAGGTGTCTGTCGGCGCAGGGGCGGCGTGTCTGGGTAATCCGTTGCATGCGGTGCAGTGGTTGGCGCAGACCCTCGCACGCTCCGGTGATCCGCTGCGTGCCGGGGATGTGGTGCTGTCCGGGGCGCTCGGTCCGATGGTGCCGGTGACGGCGGGTGCGGCGTACGAGGCGCGCATCTCGGGGCTGGGTTCGGTGCGTACCTGTTTCTCGGGGGAGGCGTCGTGAGCGCGATGGCGGTCTTCGCGGTGGTGCGTGCGCGCAATGGCCTGGCGACCGTCGCGGTCTTCGGTGAGGGGGAGGCGTCGTGAGCGTTGGTGTGGCGGTGATCGGGTCGGGCAACATCGGCACCGATCTGATGATCAAGGTGTTGCGGTTGTCGGAGTCGCTGCGGATGGTGGCGATGGTGGGCATCGACCCCGGCTCCGATGGTCTGGCGCGGGCGCGGCGGTTGGGTGTGGCGACCACTGCCGAGGGTGTCGATGGCCTGGTGGCGATGCCGGAGTTCGCGGATGTGGAGTTGGTGTTCGATGCGACGTCGGCGGGTGCGCACCGTTACAACGATGCGGTGTTGGCGGCGCATGGTCGGCTGGTGGTGGATCTGACGCCGGCGGCGGTGGGTCCGTATGTGGTGCCGCCGGTGAATCTGGACGAGCACCTGGGTGAGCGCAACGTGAACATGGTGACGTGTGGTGGGCAGGCGACCGTGCCGATCGTCGCCGCCGTGGGTCGGGTGACGCCGGTGGCGTACGGCGAGATCGTCGCGTCGATCGCGTCGAGGTCGGCGGGGCCGGGGACGCGGGCGAACATCGATGAGTTCACGGAGACGACGGCGCGGGCGATCGAGGTGGTCGGTGGCGCGCAGCGTGGTAAGGCGATCATCGTGTTGAATCCGGCGGATCCGCCGTTGTTGATGCGTGACACGGTGTACTGCCTGTGCGAGGACGCCGACGCCGATCGGGTGGCGATCGCCGCGTCGGTGGGGCGGATGGTGGCGGCGGTGCAGGAGTACGTGCCGGGGTACCGGTTGAAGCAGGACGTGCAGTTCGATCGGGTCGATGCGTACGTGCCGTCGTTGGGTCGGCACCTGAGCGGGTTGCAGGTGTCGGTGTTCCTGGAGGTCTCCGGCGCGGGGCACTATCTGCCGGCGTACGCGGGGAACCTGGACATCATGACGTCGGCGGCGCTGCGTACGGCGGAGCGGCTGGTTGGGCTGCGATCGGCAGCGACCGGCCATGACAGCGCGGGCCGCGACGGCGCTGGTGGCGATGGCGCGGGCGATGGCGGCGCTGGTGTCGATGGCGTGGGTCGGGACGTCGTGGAGGTGACCCGGTGACTGATCTGTACATCCAGGACGTGACGTTGCGCGACGGCATGCACGCCGTCGCCCACCGCTACACGGTCGAGCAGGTTCGCACGATCGCCGCGGCGTTGGACGCCGCCGGTGTAGCGGCGATCGAGGTGGCACACGGCGACGGCCTCGCGGGGTCGAGTGTCAACTACGGCCATGGTGCGGCCAGTGACGCCGACTGGATTGCTGCGGCGGCGGAGGTGATGACGAACGCGAAGCTGACGACGCTGCTGCTGCCGGGGATCGGCACGATCGCGGATTTGAAGGCGGCGAAGGCGCTCGGGGTGACGAGTGTGCGGATCGCGACGCATTGCACGGAGGCCGACATTTCGGCGCAGCACATCGCGTGGGCGCGGGAGAACGGCATGGACGTGTCCGGGTTCCTGATGATGTCGCACATGAACGACCCGGCCGGCCTGGCGGGGCAGGCGAAGTTGATGGAGTCGTACGGGGCGCACTGCGTCTACGTCACCGATTCCGGCGGCCGACTCCTCATGTCCGACGTCGCCGAGCGGGTGGACGCGTACCGGCAGGTGTTGGAGCCGAGCACGCAGATCGGTATCCACGCCCACCACAACCTCTCCCTCGGCGTCGCCAACAGCGTCATCGCCGTCGAGCACGGGCGGATCCTCGGTGACGGGCCGCTGGGTTCGGCGCACGGTCGGACGGTGCGGGTCGACGCGTCCCTGGCGGGGCAGGGTGCCGGGGCGGGTAACGCGCCGTTGGAGGTGTTCGTGGCCGTCGCGGAGTTGCACGGGTGGGAGCACGGTTGTGACGTGTTCGCGCTGATGGATGCCGCTGACGACATTGTGCGTCCGTTGCAGGACCGGCCGGTGCAGGTCGACCGGGAAACCCTCTCCCTCGGGTACGCGGGGGTGTATTCGAGTTTCCTGCGGCACGCGGAGCGGGCCTCGGACAAGTACGGGGTGGACGTGCGCTCGATCCTGGTCGAGTTGGGCCGCCGCCGCATGGTCGGCGGGCAGGAAGACATGATCGTGGACGTGGCACTGGACCTCGCCGGCAAGGAGACCTCATGATCGGGCCGGACACCGCCGGTATCGCCGAGCGCCTCGGCGAGGCGGCCGACACCGCCACCGCCATCCCGCAGCTTGCTGCCGAGACCGGTCTGGATGTGGATGCGGCGTACGGGGTGCAGACCGCGTTGATCCAGCGTCGCCTCGACCGCGGTGAGCGGCTGGTCGGGTTGAAGATGGGCCT